>JAKLIR010000258.1 GCA_022709505.1 bacterium
AAAGCGATCTTTTTCATCGTAATTGATATATACCCATACCAAGACACAGCATCGAAAAGAAAACCGGTTAAATTTGTTGAAATAGATGAGGATTCCCTTAAGTCAATAATACTTGAAGCAGATTCTGTTGATGATGATGAATGAGAGGAGTCGGCCATGGGAACCAACGAAACCGTAATGACAGAGGAAAAGCAAAAGGAGCTTTTGAAGCTTTTCAACGAGTTCCTGGGCGACTTCGCGCTTGTGAAGAAGGGGAAAGGCCATATCAAGCAGTATCCGCGCGGCCGAAAGGAAGCACAGGCGAACTACAAGAAACTCCTGGATATGGAAAAACAGGGAGAAGACCTCGTTGATGAGGTTCTCCTGCAAATACTGCCTTACCCTGATACTCCCAAGAACAGGGAAAAAGGCGATTGCTGGATTCATATAGCACCATCCTTCAGAGGGGATGCAAAAAGATGGTTTGAAGGCGCGAAGTGGGCGAAGCCGGAAGATTGGCCGAATAAAACAAAACTCATATTCGGTTTCGTAAAGAACGTGCTTTCAGGCGCGAACCTCCAGGAGGAGTGTGACAAGTTCTCCGATTCTGACTATTCGACGGGGCTTCAGACCGGAATGCTGTCACCGTTTCTGAATGCAATCGAGCCGGATAAGTTCGTTATCATCAACAACAAGTCTCGCAGAGTGATAAACACATTCAAAGCCGAAGGCGCAAATTTCAAGCAGGCACTCGTCGATTATCCATCGGCAAACGAAATGGCCTGGAAGTTTATTGATTTGTTCAGGGACAAAATCGAGAAGTCTGGAATCCAATACGAATTCATATCCGACGCTTTCGACATGTTCTGTCACTGGATTGTTGCCGAGAAGAAGTATTTCGACAGCGGAGAGGGAGAAGGACCCGGCGATTCGAAAGTCAGATACTGGAAGATTGCTCCGGGACACAATGCCAGTAAATGGGACGAGTGCCGCGAGGGCGGTTACATAGCCATCGGATGGGAGCTTACCGGCGACCTTGCCGAATATCAGACAAGAAAGGCGCTGAGGGACAAGTTTGAAGAGATCAAGAAGGAACACCCCAGCTGGAAGCTCGGCGGGGCGTGGCAATTATGGCAATTCGGAAAACTGATTAAAAAGGGCGACAAAATCATAGCAAATCGCGGATTCTCCGAAGTGGTCGGCATCGGAACGGTAACCGGCGATTACGAGTATGACGACACGCTGGATTATCCGCACAAGATACCGGTCGAGTGGGAAGATACAAACGTAAGAGAATTTGACATGAAAGGCTGGCGAAGCACGGTCATCGAAACCGACGTGGAAACATACAATGCGATTTTGAAAATCAAACCGCCACCGCCGGGGCCGGTTGACGAGCCGATTTTGAAGGATGTGGAGGATATTCTCAGGAGAAAGGGGCAAGTGATCCTGTATGGCCCTCCGGGAACGGGAAAGACATATACGGCGCGGCGGTTCGGGGTGTACTGGTTGCTGAAGGATGCGGGACGAGAGGATATAAACGACGTTTTGTCAGACTCCGAGCAGTTTATCCAGGAGGAACAAACGCTCTCTTCAGCGCAGGTATCGAAGCGGGTATGGTGGCTGGTGGCGAATCCCAAAGAATGGCAATGGGAAACTCTGTTCAAGAAAAAGAAGGAGACGTTCCGGTATGGCCGGTTGCAGCGTAATTATCCACTGGTGAAGCGCGGCGATCTGGTCATAGGATACGAGTCGACACCCGCGAAGCAATTGAAAGCCATCGCGCGAATAACACGCGAATTCGGAGTTCTGGAGGGAGACGAACAGCCGACCATTCAGATCGAGCCGGTGGCGCGAATCACCAAGGGACTGACTTACGAAGAGCTTCTGGCCGATTCGGTATTGAAAGAGTCCGAGCCTTTGAAATTTAATAATCAGGGAACGCTGTTCGGATTGACGACAGATCAGGCCGGGTATTTGTTGTCGTTGCTTTCGGATCGCGACCCAAGCCTGTCTCAATATGTCGAATGGGATCAGGGCATCAGTTCATTAACACGGCTCACATTCCACCCGTCGTACACCTACGAGGATTTCATCGAGGGCTTCAAACCGGTGGATTCCACGAGCGGCAGTTTACAGTTGAGGCTTGAGGATGGCATTTTCAAGAAGATATGTCGGCAGGCGCAGTCGCAGCCGGAAAAGAAGTTTCTCGTTCTGATAGACGAGATCAACCGCGCGAATATCGCAAAAGTTTTCGGTGAACTGGTGACGCTGCTTGAAAACGACAAACGCGACCTCGTCGTGACGCTGCCCCAGAGCAAGGAGAGTTTCTGCATTCCCTCTAACGTGTATATTCTGGGCACAATGAATACCGCCGACAGAAGCATCAAACTTCTGGATGCGGCACTGCGACGACGGTTCGCATTTGTCGAATTGATGCCGGATACCGGGCTTCTGAAAAACGCAATGGTCGGATCGCTTCCGCTCGACAAGTTCCTCGATGAACTGAATTATCGAATCGCCAAGAACATCGGACGTGAAAAACAGATCGGACATTCCTTCTTCCTGGACGAGGAGGGGCTGGCCATCACCGACCCGGATGAATTCGCCAGACGGTTCAGGCAGGAGATTCTCCCGTTGCTCCAGGAATACTGTTACGAAGATTACGCAACTCTCGCAACTTACATCGGCGACAGTCTGGTTGATAAGCACAAACAGATGATTGTAAAAGACTTGCTTCTGGACTCGGAGAAGCTCATTAAAGCGCTTTCTGACGAACTTATTAAGGGCGAGACCATGGCGGAATGAAAGTAATCGACCTCGAACACAGGATATTCGAGATTTCAGAATGGGAGAGTTTCTGTCTCGACGGACTCGAATTGTCTCCCGCCGACTTGAAGCTGGTTGAAGACGTCAAAAACCAAATTTCAATTGTGGAACTGAAATCAGGATTGAAGATTTCAGCGCAGTCCTGGGTCGGAGTGCTTCGTTTCGACAATTTTGAAATTAGGGTTGTCCCCAAGCTGGCAGGCGAGAACATCGGCTTGATAGAAATGATCGAATTCACAACCGGCATTTCCGGCCTTAAAGAAAATGTCGGTGTCCGAACGTTGGACTCGCAGGGGAGCAGTCTATTCGATCTTCTATCCCTTCTTTTCGCCAAAGCATGCGAGAAAGTATCGCGGATCGGGCTGCTGAGCGATTACGTGGAGCGAGAAGACACGATACAGGTTCTGCGCGGTCGGTTTCTTGCCGACAGGCAGGTGCTTCGACACTTCGGACAGGTGGATCAACTCGAATGCCGGTATGACGAGTTTGAAAAAAACATTCCCGAAAATCAGGTTCTATCGGCTGTGTTGGCGATATGCGCGAGGAGAGTCACCGAACAGTCTGTCAAACGCAATCTCCGTGTTATGCAGTCCGTCTATGACGAGATTTGCGATCTCTCTAAATGCGACCTCGAATCGACGCGGTATCAGATAATCTACAATCGAAGAAACGAGCATTACCGAGAGGCGCTCGATCTGGCATGGCTTCTGGCGGACGGACTGGGAATCAGGGACATTACGGAAGCCGGGAAGACCAGATGCTTCGCGTTCCTCATCGATATGAACACGCTCTTCGAGAACTTTGTGTATAAGGCCATCAACCACTTTATCGATAAGAAGGATTTCAGGGTTTTATATCAGCGAAAGGACCGGTCGATTATCAAGAATGCCGTCACCGGGCGGCCATATTCGAGCATAATCCCGGACATAATGGTTGAGAGCCGGGAGCATGATCCGGTCATGAGAATTCCAATCGACGCGAAATACAAAATCTACGATGCTCGTAAAATCGCTCCCAGTGATATTTACCAGTGCTTTTTGTACGCATACGCATATAAAAACGCTTCTCTGGATGTGCTTCCAATTTCGTTACTTGTCTATCCTTCATCGCAGGATGTTTCCCAGCCGATACACCTGAACATACAAGGGCAAGACAGGAGTTCCACTGCGGAGATAATTGCATTGCCAATGTCCATTCCGAAAGTCCTGAAAGATATCAACTCCGGGGGGCATGACGTTTCAATGAAGATGTTGTTTGAAATCATACAGACGGCTGTGTGTGATGACGTGAGCGCCGAGGTGTCAAGTATAACGACCGTTTCCGGGTGATGCAGGGGGAGTTGTGAAAGTACCGGATTTCGACCACGATGGCGATATCGACATGAGGGATTATTATGACGATCTTGGCGGTGCGTATCATTTTGCTCCGGATGAAATCCGCCCGGAGAACACACAACTGACGGGGTGCGAACAAAAAGCGGTCCGCATTATTTCTTTCATTATCGGAATCGCCGCGATTGTGCTGTTAGTATGGTTGTTGTAGGCAATTACTGAGAGAAACCCAAAAGTAGGCCAAACCGGAAATTCAGGCGGGTTCGATCTTTTTCCGCAGGTCTTCTTTCTTGTTTTTAAGAATATCCCTGAATTTCGTATCCTTATCAAGCGCATCCAGGAGAAGTTCATCGTTATTGCCACAGACTTCCCCGAGAAGTGTACCTATTTCCCTCAGAGTCTTTTTGGGATATCTCAGGCAGAATTTAAGCAGATGATTCCGGATTTTTACACATGTTTCATGAAACAGGTATTTTTTTGAGTTCTTGTGGTCGCGCGTGGCTACAACGAAAATCTTGTAATCCCTTACATATTTCAGAGCCTTTTCCTTGCTGTCGAAATCGACGGCTTTCATCAGATCTTCGATGTCGATCAGCTCTTCTTCCTTAAAGTCATCTTGGAAGTCGTCGTCCCTAACTGTCATAGCCGCTTCCCTCCTTCTCAATCTTCCCCGATTCTAGTATTTCGAATATTTTTATCGGCTGACCTTGGCTATCAATGAGAGCCTTGAATCCGTTTCCGAGGGAAGCAGAAGCCGTCGCAATGATAGCTCAATTTGTAGAAAATGAAATGATAACGAATACCCCCCAAGTCAAAAATTTCTCAAATTCTCATAAGGACTCAAAAAACAGAGATTTTGAGAGATTTTTTTCGGCATGATGATAGCTCTTATTTCTTTAAGATACTCTGACATTAATGAGCACAAAACATCTTTAACCAAAATGAATCATGTCAGGATTTATTTTTATATCATACTTTCTCATCATTGTCAATCCAAGACATTTCTTGTTGATAGTTGTTGGTAAGGCAGCGAAAAATCTCGGTTTTTTAAACGGTAAAAAATCTGGTAAAATCAAGATATTTACAGGCTTTTTCGGAAACGCGAACATGGGGTTCATGGAAAACCATAACAGGATTCATAGTGAGGATAAACAGTATAAATCGTGGAGATTAGACAGTCGAGATTGTGGGCTGAGAACGATGCCAACCAATCTGATCGGCAAGAGCCGGGCCATAAAAAAGGTTCAGT
>JAKLIR010000259.1 GCA_022709505.1 bacterium
CTCATGCCATTTCGAGCACACCGTGGCGGCGACGGCGTCGGGGCCTGAGATACTCACTTTGCCGTAAGCCATCCGGCTGAAAACAGGAAAAGAAGGTTTTATGAGCAAGGACGATGTAATCGAAGTTGACGGGACGATTGTGGAATCGCTTCCGAATGCAATGTTCCGAGTGGTGCTTGAAAACGGCCACAAGGTTCTTGCGCATATATCGGGAAAAATCCGAATGAAATTCATCCGGATCGTTCCGGGTGACAGGGTTAAGCTCGAACTGAGCCAATACGACCTCAACAGAGGAAGAATCACGTGGAGATATCCCACGGGCAAAGGTCGGATGATGCAGCAGCAGCAACAGCAGCAGCAACAGAAAGAATCAGAACCGGTGCAAGAGGATCTGAAGATAGAAGAATGAGGGATTTGAAATGAAGGTAAGAGCGTCTGTCAAAAAGATTTGTAAAAAATGCAAGATAATCAAGAGACACGGAGTAGTCCGTGTGATCTGTGAAAACCCGAAGCATAAACAGAGACAGGGATAATATCGGGTGCAGAGATAGGAGGACGGTAATGGCACGTATTGCCGGTGTGGACATACCGAGCGACAAAAAGGTGAAGATAGCACTCACCTACATCCACGGGATAGGGGACGCGACATCCGCGAAGATTCTCGCGGACGCTAAAATCGACCCGGAGATAAGAGTAAAAGACCTTTCCGAAGACATGATATCGAAGCTTCGAAGAGAAATCGAAACGAAGTACAAGGTGGAAGGCGAAGTCAGGCGCGAAGTACAGAACAACATAAAACGACTGATCGAAATAGGTTCATACCGAGGCCTCAGACACAGGCTCAACCTTCCCGTTCGCGGACAGAGAACTCATACGAACGCGAGAACGAAGAAAGGCAGAAGGAGAGCGGTCGGCCTTAAAAAGGCGAAGCCGGGCAAAAAAGGCTGATCGGAAACTGACGGAAGGATGATAAGATGGCAAAGAAAGGCAAAGTAAAATCCAAGAAAAAAGCCCCGCTGACAGAGGGTGTCGTGCACATTATGTCGTCGTTCAACAACACGATAGTGACGATCACCGACATGAGAGGCAACGCGGTGTCGTGGGCGAGCGCGGGAACCGTCGGGTTCAAAGGCTCCAGAAAAGGGACGCCGTATGCTGCGCAGCTTGCGGCGGAGTCCGCCGGCAAGGAAGTAATGGCGCTCGGACTCAAGACAGTGGACATCCTCGTGAAAGGGCCGGGCGGAGGCAGGGAGTCGGCGATCCGGTCTTTTCAGGCGCAGGGATTCAATATCAGAACGATCAAAGATGTCACTCCGATCCCGCACAACGGCTGCAGGCCTAAAAAGAGAAGAAGAGTATAATTTTTCAGCAAGGATAGAGAGGCGAACATGTCGAGAGATAGAGAACCACAGTGTAAGCAGTGCCGCTCCGCCGGCATGAAACTATTTTTAAAGGGAGAGCGCTGTTACATAGACGATAAATGCGGCCTCAAGAGACGGTCGTATCCTCCCGGACATCTGGGCCGCTTTTCCCGCAGAGAGAAAAGTGCATCCGAGTATGCGATCCAGCTTCGGGAAAAACAGCGCGCGAGAAGAATGTACGGGCTCTCTGAAGCTCAGTTCAAGCTTTTCTACGAACGTGCATCGAAGAAGCGCGGCGTAACGGGAGAAATATTGTTCGAGCTCCTCGAAAGAAGACTCGACAATGTGGTTTACAGACTCGGCTTCGGGGCGTCCAGAAGAGCCGCGAGACAACTTGTCAGACACAGACACGTTAAGGTCAATGGTAAACTTGTTGATATTCCGTCCTTCCTCGTTGGAGCTAACGATGTAATAGAAATCAAGGAAAGCAGCAAGAAAATACCGACAATCCGGGATTCCGCCGATACCGCGGCGAGAAGAGGGAGAGTTCCGGGATGGCTCGAAACCAATCCGTTGGAACTAAAGGGAACGGTCCTCGATCTGCCGGCGGCCGATAAGATGGACATAACTCTTGAACACCACCTGATAGTCGAATTTTATTCACGTTAATCCGAGGGAGGTTTCATGAAAACAATCGAGAGACCGAACATCAAGATACAAGAAGAACGGTCGATAGACGGAGGCCCGGGCCTCTATGGGAAATATTCGATACAGCCGCTCCTGAGAGGATTCGGCACAACTCTCGGCAACTCACTGAGACGCATTTTGATTTCGTCGATTACGGGCTCCTCGGTCATTTATGTGAAGATCGACGGAGTTCTCCATGAGTTCACTCCGATCGAAGGGATAGTCGAGGACGTAACGGACATCATCCTGAATCTCAAAGGACTTCCCGTCTATGTCGATTCGGACGAAGTAGTGGCGCTGCAACTCGAAGTTAAAGGCCCTAAAGCAGTAACCGCCGGCGACATTCAAGCAGACGACAGAGTTCAGATTGTAGATCCCAGCTATTCGATCTGCACCGTAACGACGGCGCGTGTGCTGAAAGTTGAGATCGGGGTAAGGCGCGGCAGAGGCTATGTTCCGACGGAATGGCACACCGAGGATCCGGATATTCCGAAAGATAGAGGAATCATTCTCATCGATTCCAATTTCTCGCCCGTGGTGAAGACCCGTTTTTCGGTCGAACCGGCACGCGTCGGGCAGCGCAGCGACTACGATAAGCTGAACATAGATGTCGAAACCGACGGATCAGTGTCCCCCGCGGACGCACTGAGCGAAGCCGCGAGAATTCTCATAAAGGAATTCAGTTTCATAGTCGATTTCAAGGAAAGAATCCTTCTCGAAGAAGAAAAGAAGGAAGAAGAAGAAAAGAGAAAGAGCCAAGACCTGAAGAAGACCATCGACGAACTCGATCTTTCGGTCCGCTCTTACAACTGCCTGAAAAATGCGAACATTCTCACCGTGGAAGAACTGATCACGTGGTCCGAGACAAGGCTGAGAGGGCTTCGCAATTTCGGTGAAAAATCATTGAAGGAAATTAAGGCGAAACTCAACACCATGGGCCTTTCGCTCATGGACGACGAAATAATCTGAGAAAAAACATCGGAATAAGAGCGTACGCTTAACGGAGCAGGATTATGAGACACAAAATGAAAATCAAGAGACTCGGAAGGCCGACCGACCAGAGAATGGCTCTTCTGAAAAATCAGGTCACAAGGCTCTTCCTATATGGGAAGATTGAGACAACGGAAGATAAGGCGCGAGCGACGAAAAGACTTGCCGAAAAAACGCTCACAACGGCCAAAGCCAACGATCTTCATGCGAAGAAACAGGTCCGCGTTATTGTGAATGACAAAACGGCCTTCAAGAAAATCTTCGAGGAATACGTTCCGAAATACGCCGAGAGAAAAGGCGGATACATAAGCATCGTGAAGCTTCCTCCAAGACGCGGAGACGGCGCCGGAATGGCGATACTTTCATTCGTCGAAGCAGAGTAGTCTGATTCTCTGAATATTAACTAAAACCGGTGTCCGATCAGGGCGCCGGTTTTTTATTTACTCTGAATAAATACGAATTGGTCAATAGTACGCCGCGTCCGGTTTCAAATAAGTTCATATTTATCAAATAATACGGATATTAATTTTGAAAGACGGGAATTACGAGAATCTTATGTGCCGGGACTTGTCGAGAGTCAAATTAATTATTGCTTACGATGGGTCGGATTTTCATGGATTTCAGAAACAGGACGGCGGGCTGAGAACTGTTCAGGGTGAGCTTGAAGTAATATTAACCGAACTTTTCGGAAGCCCGATAGAAGTATTCGGCGCGAGCCGTACGGATGCAGGAGTACATGCGGTAGGGCAAACCGTGCATTTTGATATACCGGAGGGAAGCGTGCCGCCTGAGAAGGTCGCGGCGGCCGTAAGGCACAGGCTTCCGCCGGACATGGCCGCCGTGAGTTCGACGAGCGTCACGGCGGAGTTCCATGCAAGGTTTTCAGCGGTAGCGAAAAGGTACCTTTACATAATAAATAATTCGGAGATTCAGACGCCTTTCCTTCGAAACGCGGTTCTTATGATAAGACAGCCGCTCGATAGGGATGAAATCCGGAAAGCCATGAAGCATTTCGTTGGCGAGCACGATTTTTCCGCCTTTCGAAATATAGGTTCCGGAGAAACTAATCCGGTTAGAACGATCCATGAGTTCGAGCTCGAAGAAGACGGGATATTTCTGAAATTCAAGGTGAGAGGATCCGCTTTTCTTTACAAAATGGTTCGGAACCTTGTCGGGACATTGTGCGAAGTAGGCTTCGTAAGGATGTCCCCGGACAGGATTCCGGAGATCATCGAGTCGAAGGACAGGAGGCAGGCCGGGCCGACAATGTCGCCGGAAGGGCTCTATTTAGTCAATATAGAGTATTAATAAAACAATATATTTCTAATATGATTGCTTGTCAGGGATTATTGACGATGGTATAATCCGATTTGACCAATCTAAGGAGGAAACGGCAGTTATGCTGCACATATCTTCACGGTTACGAATTTTTATAACGGTAATAGCTGTGCTCGTTTGCGCAAGCAAACTGTCTTTCGCCCAAACCACCTTCAAAGAGCTCAACAACAAAGGTGTAGCATATTACAATGAGGGCAATTACAAAGCCGCTCTCGATGCTTTTCAGGCCGCCCTCAAAATCAATCCGGATAGCGCGGAAATAAACAACAATATCGGGATCGTTTATGATGAAATGGGGGATCTCGACAACGGCGCGCTTTATTACAGAAAAGCGATCTCCCTCGATCCGGCGAATGTGGATGCACACAACAACCTCGGAGTGGTGTTTTACAAACAGAGTAAAGTCGATCAAGCGATCGCCGAATGGGAAATCGCACTACAACTCGACCCGAATTACACCGAAGCTAAAAATAATCTTGACACCGCCAAGGCCACGAGCCAAGCGATGCCGACCGAACAGCCGGCTTCCGTTATGCCGGACACGAGCACGTTTTATCCGAGACCCACAAGCGATATCTCAATCGATGAGCCGGAAATAACGATTCAAGCATATCAATCGTCGGACCCTCTCTCGAAATCGATCGTCATGCTCCAGCAGGCGCTTGAAATAGTACCCAACGATCCGATCGCACACTACAACCTCGGCGCGGCATATCTGAGAAAAAATCTGCTCGACGGTGCGATATCCGAATGGGAAAAAACGGTATCTCTCGATCCGACGAACAAAACCGTAAGATACAACCTCTCCATCCTCTACACGAGGGCGAGAAGGTATGCGAAAGCCGCGTTCCACCTCGGCGAGATGCTCAAACAGAACCCGGAAGATTCAATGGCGTTCTACGTGCTCGGAGCGGTTTACAGCAAAGCGGGCGACCATGACAACGCGATAAAGGCATGGCAGCGGGCGAGCACGCTGAATCCGGATTTTCTACCGACGCATT
>JAKLIR010000026.1 GCA_022709505.1 bacterium
CGCGAGAGTGGCGGGCGACGTACTGCCCGACTGCGTCATTGACGCGATGGCAATCGGCAGATCCAGATCCGCGTACATTCTCGCTATCTTCAACTGCGTCGTGGGATACCTCAGCGGCGTGATGGAATTCAGCATATAACTGAGAACGCTCGATTCGCGAAGCTCGCTCTCGCCGCCGGTGAATATTTTTCCCATCTCGAAGATGTATTTGACGTTGTCGGCGTTGTACACCCACTGAGTGAAAAGTTTTTCCGAGTATTTCATCAGAAGAGCGATGTTGAACACTTCGACCGCATCGGGCGGAACGTCTTCCTGAATAACTCCGGCGGAAGCGACCGTGATGTTGTCGAGCTTGTTGCAGAGTTTCACCGCTTTGTGAGCGTCGTCCGTCGTGCCGCGTCTCATTCGCCGGGTGGGGTAGTCGAGAATGAACCCCTTGTTGGCCGCGGCCACTCTCGCCTTGGGAAGGTCGTCCGGCGGAGTCATGGACGGCACGCTGTCGAGCGCCTCGAAGATGACGTCCTCAGGGAATTTCGCCACCAGCGTTTCCCGGTCCACCGTGCAGCCGATCGACTCGAGTTCGTCCATGCAAGCAGCGTCCTCGAACCGGCAGCCTGTAGCTGCGAGTATTCTGAACGCGCCCTCCACGATTCTGATTATTTCATCGTCCGTGAGAACTTTCAGTTTGCGGAATATCATAGAGACCTCCTAACGGTCAAGCGCTGATTACGTCTTCATAATTAACATCGACGACGCCGAGTCCGACCATCTCGATACCGAGATTCACGGCGTGTTTCCCGGGGGCGATCCCGCCGGCTCGCTCAGCCCGGATAAGCAATTCGTCTCCGAACGCAACGGGCAGAGGCCTCTTTTCAGAGATATCCGATGCGCGGAATGTCTGCCGCGCCTTGGTGATTTCGATCCCATCGAGATCGAAGTTTTCACCGTCTATTTTGAGTTGGGAAAAACCGATCACGGTGGCCGCTCCGAGTTTGTTTTTCAGTTTTACTTCGAACCCGTTCAGACCGCTTTCCGAGCCGTAGTTCCTGAAACTTCCGGGCAGAATAAGTCTTTTCACAAGGTAGCCGGACACTGCTGTTTTCGAAATGTCCGATACGGCGGACCCTATGGTGGATGAAATCCTTTCGCGGAGTTTGTCCTGAAGGGATTTGCCTTGTGGGGGTGCGGGTTTAGCCGTCTCAGCCGCCGCTGAGGCTGCTTCCGTTTCCTCCGCGCTCCTTTCACGAACGGCTCCGAATTCGAAAACTTTTCTCATCTCCCGGTCGATGATGTCCCACAGCCATTCCAGCCTGTTGAGCGCTTTCTCCCTGAAGAATTTGACACCGAAAGTCCCGAGAGCGCCGTCGAGAATTTTGATCGCTTCGTCAAAAGCCGTGAGAGTTATCCCAAGTATCTCTTCAAGCATGCCGCCGGACGCCGCGCCCGCGCCGGTTTCGAATTCCAGACCGGACGACGCGGCCCGATACCCCTGAAAAATGGATGTGATGAGCGGATCCATCCCCCGGAGTTTGAGGATCGGAACACCCGTTAACTTTATTTCGCCGCGGGCGTAAGCGATCCCGGGGTTCAACCTGTTGTGAGCCATACCGTGGAACGCCGCCCGCGTTGTGGTTATAGTGAGGACTTTTTCTCCATCGATCCCGCCGGCGACGAACTCCGCCGTTCCGTCAGGGCCGAGTTTCACACCGTATTTTTCGTTAATATCCGTGAGATCGAGCACGATCGCGGAGACTGTTTTGGAGCATTCCGCGAGCGATTTCGCGCCGATATGCTCCGATGCGGAAGTGATCGTCTTCCGCATGACTTCCGCGAAGTCCGTATCCGCCGTCCGAGGGGGCGGCGCCTTGGGGACGCGGTTGCGCCCCTCTCCCACGAGCGGCTCATCGAAACTCGCCGCGATATGCCCGAGCCCGACCATTTTCAGGCCGAGTTCCATTTTGTGCCTGCCGGACGGCAACCCTTGTGAGTCCTCGACCTTTATCAACATCTCGTCGCCGTACCCGACGCTTATCGGCAATGTCTCCGATATGTCGCTCGCGCGCAACGCTTCGCTGTTCTTGATTATCAGAATGGTGTCTATATCGAAAATCTCACCATCGACTTTCAGCGGCGTGCATCCCACCACGGTCGCCACTCCGAGCCGGTTTTTCAATTTGATCTCAAAACCCTCGACCACTCCTTCGGGCGTGATCGAATTCCTGAACGTTCCCTCCGAGATCAGCCGTTTGACAAGGTACCCGGAGAAAGCCTGCGTGCTCATTTCCTCCGTCACTTGCTTCACGGCCGATGTGAGCCTCGACCGCAGTCGTTCTTCAAGGGATTGCGCCATATTTAGCCTCCTAACAGCGGGAAAATGTGAAAATCACCGTTTTTGCGCCGGCCTGATGCCGAAATTCTGCAGGTTCGTTATTTCGTTTATCACGTGGTCGATATCGAACGGCCCGCGATGATCGAGGCTGTCGATCACCACTTTCTCGATCATCCCCACGAGAGCGACCGCGGCCACGCGCGTGTCCATCGGCCGCACCACTCCGAGCCCGATCCCAAGCTTCAACCCGAGTTCGGTTTGTTCGTACATGTATTTGTAAAACTCTTCTATCACGCGCCTGATCTCGGGATCGGGGTTGTTGCTCTCCTTCATTGTTATCCGCGCCGTTTCCCGGTTCTCGTAAAGAAGGGAGGCCATGTTTTTAGCGAACAACTGCGCCGCCTCTTGCCCGGTTTCGGTAGTCTTCGCCCATGAAGCAGCGAGACTTTTAACCTTTTCGAGAAAATCCCGAATTATTTCCATTAATAAAGATTTCTTATCCGGAAAGTGATAATAGAAGCTGCCTTGAGACAGATTGAGCTCGGAAACGATGTCCGAAACGTTCGTTGTTTCGTATCCCCGGCGTGAGAATTTCCGCGTCGCCGTTCTCTTGATTCTTCGGCGAGTGGCGAGCCTTTTTTCCGTGTAAACGTCCGGGGTTTTACTCCGTGCGATTCGTTTCATATCGACCGCCTCAACGAATTGCCGCGAGCGGCAATACTGACTGACTTGTTAGTCAGTTTATATTCGATGCGAAGCGTTTGTCAATAGGAGCGCCGTCCGGCGAGAGGCTGCTTGGATCCGGCGGCCGGGGCAGGGGATAAAGTTGCTTTTTAGCGAAATATTGTCATTGCCGCCGGCGCAGGTAAAAGATATTTGATAATATATTTTTATCCGATCGGCATTTAAGCTCATATTTGCTTGAATTTAAGAACTATTTGTGGTATCAATATTTGCTGATTTCTTAATGTCGGCCTCAGGGGCGAAAAACGGGAAATGAAACTCGGCTTCGAAAATGTATGCATCATGGGCATCGGCTATGTAGGGTTGCCCACGGCGAGTTTTCTTTCGAGCAAAGGTTTCAACGTGCTCGGAGTGGACACGCAGGCTGAAATAGTGGATGCCGTAAATTCGGGCAGGGCGCACATCCACGAGCCGGACCTGCAGGAAAAGATGGCCGAAGGTCTTTCGACCGGCCGTCTCCGCGCGGCGGGAGTTCCCTCCAAAGCCGATGTTTTCATCATTACGGTTCCAACACCGGTGAACGAAGACAGTTCTCCCGACATAACGTGCGTCGAGAGCGCCATTAGAATGATCAGCCCCTTCGTCAAGCCGGGAAACCTCGTGATTATAGAATCCACCAGCCCCGTCGGAACAACCGAACTGATGGCGGATATCATCCGGGCCGAACGTCCCGACCTGAAAGTGCCGGGATTCGACTCTTCGGAAAAAAACGAGATCGACGAAGGCCAGATTTTCATCAGCTACTGTCCGGAGCGGATACTCCCCGGCAACATGTTCTCGGAACTGGTGGAGAACGACAGGATAATTGGAGGAATCGACAGGCCGTCCGCGGAGACCGCGAAATCTTTCTATTCGCGTTTCGTAAGCGGTCTGTTGCTCACGACCGATTCACGAACGGCCGAGATGTCAAAACTCGCGGAGAACACTTTCAGGGATGTAAACATCGCTTTCGCAAATGAGTTGTCGCTCATCTGCGAAAAACTCGGCATAGATATCTGGGAGATGATTTCGCTCGCGAACAGGCATCCGCGAGTGAACATTCACAGCCCCGGCCCCGGAGTCGGCGGACATTGCATCCCAATCGATCCGTGGTTCATTTATCATTCGGCGCCGGACACCTCCCGTTTGATCAGAACGGCCCGGGAGATAAACGATTCGATGCCTTCATTCACTTTCTCGCAGATTCGCGCGGCGTGCAAAGACGTTCCGGATCCCGTGATCGCGATTCTCGGCCTTAGCTACAAACCGGATATAGACGATCTTCGCACTTCTCCGGCTTTAGAGATAGTAAAAAAACTCATCGAAGCCCGCGCCGGCAAATTGCTTGTCGTGGAACCATTCATCGACAGGCTTCCGGATTGTCTCGAACAATGTTCCGATGTCAGCCTGATAAATGACCCGTCGGAGGCGGTGAACGCCGCGGACGTCGTCGCCATTCTCGTTCCGCACACGATGTTCCTCGACATCAACCTTAATGGAAAGACAGCGAAGCGGCATAGGGTTATTGATGCGACGGGAATGCTGAGAAACAGAGATTAACCCACACAGGTGAAAAATTTGGGTTAAGCCCTCGATTTCAATCGAAGACCAAAGAATAACCGAAACTTTCACCCGATTTAACTTCTCCCGACATACAAACAACGTAAATTTCATCCTCTGAATCGTAATCCGGGAAATGCTTTCCCTTTTTCAATTCTATTTTCAGTCCTTTGGCTATAACTCTGAAAACAATAGCGCCCGCCGACGCCTTTAAAACAGCCTCTCCTTGCGACGAGCTCTCGATTTTCGCGCGGACGGACGGGTGGAAATGTACGAAGCTTTCAACGGTATAACGCGCTGCGCCGCCTGTGACGACGTCCGTCACATCGAACGGGCCGCTCTTTCCGATTTCGATATTTCTTTCCACCGTAACCCTCGGAATCACGTACCTGCATTTTCCGGTGAAACAGGTCGCATCGTCAGTCTCTTTCAAGGATGAACCGAGAGGCGCCGCTCTGCGCGCTGCGCGGAACTTGCTCCAGATTTCCGTCTGTTCACCACCGTTCACCCGGACTGTGTTGTGGGACGAAGTCTCGCGCGAAACCCGTCGTCTTTCAGCGTCGTGATAGTCGAACGCACCGGTGTCGATGACGATTCTTCGGTCGTTATAAGAAAGCTCGTAACTGAGCATGTCGCAGTGTCCGTGCGCGGGGAGGTATGTGGGAGAGAAAGGCCCGGCGTCTATAATCGCGGATATCCCGCCGGAATTAATCACGTGATAGCCGCTATCCTTGAAAGAAGCGTTTGCAGCGGGGAGAACCGGCGAACCGCCGGTCAGGGCGGTGTAATATTTTTCGAGTGCGGCAGGTTCGGGAGCCTCATTGAATGCGGAGTCGTTGAACAGTGCGATCCCTCCGTCGGGATGAGTCATGGCTTTCAGCCATAACAGCATCCGCCGGGTGCGGTCTTCTATTTTTGAGATGACGTTCCGCACCGCGGTTTCCGAATCGGCCGGCGCACTGTTTGATTTCAATAAATTAAGAATATCGAGAAAATCCTCGAGGACGATCGAGTGATACATGGGGCTTAGTTCGAAGTGTGCTCCGTCATCCAAAATTTGCTCGTCGATCTGTTTGTCGAGGATATCGAGGCCCTTTGAGAGGAGGCGCCGACCGCCGTCGAATTCAAGCAGCATTCCGCCGAAGATCAGCGCCGCCGCATTCTTTATCAGATGGTTGCCGAGTATGTGATATTCGATTTCACCTTCGAGCTTCAACAGTTGCAGTGCGAGGCTGTCGGTGAAGACGCCGTCGCCGGCGAGTTTCTCGCATCCGCGGCGCGAGGCGAGTTTGAGCCAGTTTACGATCCTCAGCGAAGCGGGGTAGGGGGCCCAAGCAGGCGAACGCCCGGCGGGACATGCGGCGATCCACCGCCTGACGAAATCTTCCGCGCTATCGACGTTCGGTGAACATTCGGAGTTCCAGATGAAATTGAAACCGTGCAATTGATACGCTTCGAGATCCGATCCGTCGAAAGACGTCCAGTTGGAAAGACTTCCGTTATGTATCTTCCGCGTTATCGGAACGAGGCTTTTTCGAAAAGGCTTATCGTCTATGAAATCGATGAGTTTAAAATCTCGTCTCATTCGAACCGACGAAGGTGCGGCGAACGAGTGTTTTCTCTTCAGTGCTTTCAGAAGCCGCGCCCGGATCTGGATAGGCCGGAGCCTGATGACCGTCTGAATCAGTAGGCGCGGCTTTCGAGTCATACTCGCACGGTTTCCCCGCTCCTCAAGGAATCGAGGATCTTAAATATCACTCTCGTGGTCAGAACGAGTTCTTCAATCGGAATGGGATTGGGGAGCCCTTTTTCAATTGAGCCGATGAACGCTGAAAGCTCGTCCGAAAACCCCTTGTCCTGTCCCCGCGTCGTGAACGATTCAGACTTCCTTCGTCTGAAAATCGTTTTCCGGAAATCATGGATGTGACCTGACGCGCCGCCGCCTATTATTTCGATCTGTTCTTTCGGCAAGGACGACGGACCGTCAACTATGTATGAAATGTTGGCTATGGAGCCGTCGGAGAATCTGATCGAAGCGGAGACGTTTTCATCGGGAGAAGCGCCGCCGCCCGAAGCGGCGAACACGGTTTCGGGCGCCGCGCCCGCGAAGAAGAGTGCGAAGTTGACGAAGTGGCACATCTCCCCGACCACCCGTCCGCCCTCAGCGGGGTCGAGCAGCCATGAACCCTGAGGGAGCCGCCCGGCGTTTATTCTGTAATTAATGACGACCGGCGATCCGACCGCTGAAAAACGCTCTTTCAGAAATGCCGTGTGCGGGGAAAACCTTCTGTTGAAACCGACCGTGAGCCGCGCCGCGTTTTGGTCAGCCGCGCTGAGGAATCCGGTGATCTCATCGAGCTGTTCGGGTGTGACGCACAGAGGTTTCTCCACGAACACCGCTTTTCCGGCGCGCAGTCCTTCGATTATGAATTTTGAATGGCTTGAGTGTCTCGTCAGTATGAAGACGGTGTTTATTTCGCTGTTGTCCAAGACTTCGTTCAGGTTTGTGGAGAAACCCGCGAAGCCGAATTTTTTTGCGACGCTCGAAGCGGATATCCCGGTGGATGTCGCCACGGTGTGAAGGGCGACGTTTTTCATCGGGACGAGTTTTGGGAGCAAAACCCCGGTTGCGAAATTGCCCGCGCCGATGAATCCGGCGGATACTCCGCCGGATAGTTTTGCTCTTGTCCCCGTTCCGAAACTTCGGGCCGCGGCGAACGAGGGGTCGGGTGTTTCCTTGTATTTAAGGATTATCCCGAGCACCTGTTCGTCCGATTTTTTCTCTATCAGTGTGTAGGCTTTTTCCGCTTCGTCGAACGGGAACCTGTGCGTGATGATCGGATCGAGATTCACCGATCCTTTCGCGATCAACTCCATGAACGAAAGCATGTTGCGGTTCTCGGTCCATCTCACATCTGAATAGGGATAGTCGATACCTCTTTCCTCGTAGGAAGGGTCGTATCTTCCGGGCCCGTATGACATCGAAAGCTTGACGGAGAGTTCCTTCTGATAATAAACGTTGCGCGGGATGTTCATGCCGATCGCGCCGAGGGCTACTACGATCCCGCGCAGTCTCGTTATCTCTCCCGCGAGTTCGATCGGGTCGTTGCCGGGGGTGGAGGCGCAGATTACCACGGAATCTGCGCCGTTTCCGGAAGTCATATCTTCGACTGCTGAGAGAAGGGCTTCCCGGTTAGAGCATGCGATGTCGGCGCCCATGCTGCGGGCGAGCTCGCACTTCGAGGGATCGAGATCGTAGCCGATCACGAAGCAACCTGATGAGCGGAGTATCTGCACGGCTATGAGGCCGATCATGCCGAGGCCGATCACCACGACTCTGTCGCCGAGCACGGCGCCGCTTTGCCGAACGCCCTGAAGCGCGATTGAGCCAATCGTGACGAATGCGGCTTGCTCGTCCGATACACCTTCGGGAATTTTTACGCAAAGATTTTTGGGGACGTAATTGAACTCCGCGTGGTTTGCATATCCGGCGCCTCCGCATGCGACGCGGTCGCCCTTTTTGAAACCTTCGCATCTCGCGCCGACGTCGAGCGTTATTCCCGCGCAACTGTAGCCGAGGGGCACCGGCTTGTCGAGAGCGGTTTGAACCTTGTTGAAAGTGTTCAACAGGCCTTCCTGCCGTGTTTTATCGAGCACTTTCTTGACGAGGTCGGGCCGCATTCTTGCTTTGCTTAAAAGACTTGCCCGTGAGAGTTCGAGGATCATTTTTTCGGTGCCTATGCTTATCACCGAACAGCTCGTCCTCATCAGCAGCCCGTCGGATTTCAGAGCGGGCGGAGGCAATTCGCTGATTTCGAGTTTGCCCGTTCTGTAGCTTTGTATTATCTGTTTCATGGCTGAAACTGTATTCCCTTCAGGATTTTTCGATATGTCCACGCCATCCGGATGAGGGGTTGAACCTATGGCTCAGTTCGCTCGTAAGGCCGGATTTCGGATCAATTAGCTTATTGTCAAAAGATATCATCACCTCGCCGGGATTGAAACCGGCGATCGGAAAAGAATTCGTGGAGAAGGCGTGGCGAATGACTGGAATCTTATCCGGATCGAAGCCCATGACTGCGGCACAGGCCGCATCCAGCGCGGCCGCATTGGAGCAGCCCATGATGAGTCCGCATTCCTTCGCATCGGGTTCTATCGGGCCTTCCCCTTCGCCGCAGATAACGGCGTCCACGATATGAAGGATTTTTCTGCAACTCTTCTCGTGGATATTCCCTTCCGAATCAGCATAGAGAAGAATCCTGTTCAGGTCGGCTACCGTCCTCGGGATCGTGTCGTTTCCCCACCAGCTTCCTTCCATATATGGATCCGGGAAAGGGAAGATTCTCTTCGACGAAATGATTAATCTTCTAAGGGCGAAAAGTATTTTTTTGGCGGA
Organism: bacterium; assembly: GCA_022709505.1. Taxonomy (GTDB): domain Bacteria; phylum UBP15; class UBA6099; order UBA6099; family UBA6099; genus JAKLIR01. Next base: position 9,009 of record JAKLIR010000026.1, read on the forward strand.
GCCCGATATCGGTTGTTCCATTGCGTCCGCCAAGGATGAAGCGATATGTTTTCTGATCGAACGTTTCAGATATTCGTCGCCGCCGTCCGCCGCCGCGCCCTTGCGGTGGTGCGGCAGCCAGTCTTTGTTGCCGTTTATACCGACGAGATTTTTCAAGGCACACGTCATCCCTGTTTTGCGGTGCGTTTTCAGTTTAGGAAGGTTTATCACGACATCCGCGACGAGTGCTCCTGATGAAATGCAGTACTCGTGTTTTCCGGGACGGTGATGCAAGCGCATCGCGACGGGATCGTACTGTGTAACTCTGAAAGATTCGCATTGATCGGAAATCTCTTCGAGTTTGCTGTGGCGGCCGAGATCGACGGTGGTGTATCCCCTCGGATCTCCTTCGAGTTCCTCTCTCACCGCGATTCTTCCGCCTATGTTTTCCGCCGAGCATAGCCGTACGTCGTTGGCCGTAACCGGAACGCCCGAGCGTTCCTTCAGGAAATCGATCGTCGTTCCAAGCCCGAAAAGAGCTTTCACTTTATCGAAACGACATAGCTGTATCGGGGCGTCCGAAATGAATATCTCACCCTGTCCCTTGAGCGCAATGGCGATATAGTCGCAGACCGCCCTGATGATTGAGGGATGTGTTACGAGGCAGGTCGTTTCCCCGCCGCCGAGGTTGCTGTGCATGACCCAGTTGGGTTTTATCAGAACTTTAGAACCCGGCGCCGCTAACTTTCCGAGCGGATTCCAATCGGGCGCGCCGAAATTTTCCGCGTCGAGTTGCATATCCGCAAAGAGCTTTCTCACCGCCGAGTAAATGTTGTTCCCGGGTGTGGTGAGCCCCTTGTATGGATATTCCGGAAAATCCTCAGCCGGATGAAAAGGCGCGAGGTTTTCCGCCGGATATGACGTTTCCGTTTTAACCGCTGTTACAATGGCTTCTCTTGACATATATTCCGGTGGAGTCTTTTCCTTGGAGATGGATCGCCTTTGACCTTGATGTCACCTTTTTACCAAAGTGCGCTCAAACAAACTCATGCGGCTGCTGATTTCCCATGTCCCCTATTTCCTTGACATTTATTTTCTATAGACTAAATATAATTATATCTTAGAATGAATCAAGCGCCCTGAACGGACGGAAGAGAGCAACCTGTGCATGTATTGAATTTCAAGCGGCGGAGCGTCGCGCGAGAGAGACGCTGATACAACGTGAAAAAGCTCAGAATTCTATATCTTTCTCAATATTTCCCCCCGGAAGTCGGCGCCACTCAAAACAGGGCTTTCGAAATGGCTCGGAATCTCGCTGAGATGGGGCATGGCGTGAGAGTATTGTGCGAGGCGCCGAATCATCCGAAAGGAGTGATCTTTCCGGGCTACGGGGGTAAGTTGATAAACAAGCGCCGCGTGGAAGGCGTGGATGTTTACCATCTGTGGGTTTACACATCGACCGAAAAGAACTTCAAGACACGCATGCTTTTTTACATTTCTTATATGGTGAGCGCTTTTTTGGTCGGAATATTTCTCACAGGCTATGATGTGGTGTTCGCGACGTCCCCGCCGCTTTTTACAGCCGTAGCGGGGCGGTTGATCGCTATTGTGAGAAGAAAGAAATTCGTGATGGAAGTGAGGGACCTTTGGCCGGAGGCGGCGGTGCAACTCGGTGAGATCAAGAGCGAAAAGGCTATAAGACTCGCGAGAAGGATCGAACATTGGTGCTATCGCGGCGCGAGGAAGATCATCCTCGTCACTCATGGCGCGCACAGAACAGTGGCTGCTTACAACGGCGGTGAATATGCGGGCAGACTCGCAATAGTGCCGAACGGTACGAATATTGAAGGAGACCTGCAACCCGTCCCGAGGAACGGACACATCACCCCAGAACTCGATGGAAAATTCGTAATCATATATGCCGGTCTGATGGGAATTGCGCAGGGCCTCGAAACGATTGTGGCCGGCGCCGAAATTTTAAGAGACGACCCGCGCCCGGTGTTTTTTCTCGTGGGCGAAGGTCCGGTGAAGGAAGAACTCCAAAAAAGCGTCGCCGAGAAGGGATTGAAAAACGTCGTATTCCACCCCGAAGTTCCGAACTCGAAGATTAAAGAGATGTACTCAGCGGCGGACGCGAGCATTGTGCCTCTGAGAAAAATAAAATTATTCGAGGAAACGGTTCCCTCGAAGTTATACGATTCTCTCGCCGGGGGGTTGCCGGTGCTGCTCGGCGTCGATGGAGAGGCGCGGCGGATACTCGAGGAGTCCGGCGGCGGTGTGTTTTTCGAGCCTGAAAACCCGGTCGCTCTCGCGGAATCCGTGCGGCGGATGATGGACGACGAGGAGTCTTTTCGAAAGATGGGAACCGCCGGGCGCGACTATGTTTTGAAGAACTATTCGCGACGCGTTTTAGCTCTCAAACTTGCAAAAGAACTTGAGTCCGTGTAAAAATGTTTTCCAGCAGATGTGTTATTTCTTTAAATAAATTATGGATATGATTATGAAGAAACTCGCTTGTGCTTTGAGTCGCGATCGTAACCGCGGGGTCGTATTTCTCCCGTTAATTTTCATTTTCTTGTTGATGGTAACGACCGCGGTGGAATCAACCGCGGTGACGACTGATGATATGCTGTTCCCATCCGGAATGGACGAAAATGCCGCGGCCGATGATTTGAACGGCGCGCTCACTGGCAGGGATCAAACCGATATCAAGACATATCAAACGCAGCAGGGAATGGGTTTCGGGAATAATTTTTCAGCCGCGGACATTTTGAAGGACAGAGGTGTCTGGGGCGAGGATATGTTCAAGCCGAGGGAAGAGCAGGGCGGGACGAGCATAGAAGTTGACCCCGAGGAGTATTTCGTGGGTCCCGGAGACAAGATCACGGTGATGATCTGGAAAGAAGGCAGGCAGCCTAACTCGTATCAAGTGGTGGTGTCCCAGCAGGCCGAAATGTACGTTCCTTATCTCGGCAGGATAGATTGTGAGGGAAGGAACCTTGCGGCGGTTTCCCGGAGCGTGCAAGCGATGGTCGGCAAGAAACTCCCCTCTTTCCATTCGCAAGTCGTGCTCACCAAGACGAGGACTTCCCGAGTGTCCGTACTCGGCGGCGTGAAGCAGCCGGGCGATTATCTTGTAGATATCCCGTCGAGGGTGACGGATCTGATCGCGCTCGCGGGCGGGCTCGGTTCGAACGGTTCGATTAGAAATATCGAGATCACGGGTAAAAACGGAGCGAAGCAAAAAATCGATTTATTCAAATTTTACCAAAGCGGAAACAGGACGTTCAATCCCTACGTTTCAAACGGACAGATAATTTACGTTGCGATACAGAGATCTTTATCGGAAATAAAAGGCGAAGTTTTCCGGCCCGGAAAATACGAGATCATCGAAGGCGAAACACTCAAGAAGTTGCTTGAATTCGCGGGCGGGCCGACGAGTTCCGCGGATTTGAAAAGAGTGACGCTCAAGAGGTATCTTTCGGTTGAGGGCGCCGACGTCGCGGGAGAGCGGGCGGAATCATCCACGTTCGACCTTTCATCTGAATCCGCTTCGGCGGAAGCGATGAAGACCGTGCTCAAGGCGGGCGACGTGGTTTCGGTCTATCGCATCGGACAGGATAAATTCGGAAAGATATCCATAAAAGGCGCTGTGAGGAATCCGACCAGTGTGGAGTCGTCCAAGAATATGACGGTCAGGGAACTCGTCGCATTGGCGGGAGGGGCGCTCGACGACGCCGACGTCGAAAACATCATCATAAGAAGGCTCGAGGAAAACAAGAGCTACACGATCATGCGTTGCAGTTTGAATCCAAAGAGTATAGATGCGTTGAAGGCCGCGGACGCCGCGCTTAGGGCCGGAGACGAAGTGATCGTGAATTCCATTAAAATCAAATCCGACCATGTGACGGTTGAAGGCTTTGTAAAATCTCCGGGAAGTTTTCTGCTCGGAGAAAACATGATGCTGAGCGATGCGATATCGCTTGCGGGCGGAGTCTTACTTAATGTTCCGCGTACGGGCAAGCCATCGCCCGAGGACGTTCCGCCCAAGCAGGGCGTTCCACAGGAAAGATTCGAAGGATACGCGGATATTTTTCACGCGTACATTCAAAGAATGGATGCCACCGGGGGTTTGAAGGAAATCCCAGTGGATCTCGAATGCTTGATAGTCAGAAGGGACGGCTCGTGCGATGTGAAGCTTGCACCGAACGACAGGGTCGTCGTGCCCGGAGCGCAATTGAAAATTCTTGTCAGAGGAGCCGTCGCGGCGCCCGGGCTTTTCGATTACGAGCAAAACAGAGATGCAAGGTACTATGCCGCCATGGCGGGCATGTCGAGATACGCCGATGCAACGAGAGTTCAAGTCAAGAAGGCTTCGGGCGACATGGTTTTCAGCGGCAAAACGATGGTGGAACCCGGAGATGAGATTTTCGTTCCGGAGAGAAAAATGGAAAAATGGACGGCATACATGCAGGTGATGGGGAACATAGCTCTCACTCTTTCGGGCCTTTCAAATATTTTCCAATAAGCGGGATCAAATGAAAGAAATCAACCTCGCGGACTATTTCAGGATCGTCTTCAAGTATTGGAAGTTCATCGCGCTCATTTTTTTCGCGGCCGTGATAACCACTTTCACGGTATGCACGGTGACTCCGAAGACTTACCGGGCGACCGCGGTCATCTACGTCAACGAAGGCGGCTTGTCCATACCGGGGGCGGCGGCGCTTTCATCCATGGTTTCGGGGCTCATCGGCTCGACTAACGCCGACCTCGTGATATCGTTGCTCATGAGCGACAAGATGAAGGACCTACTGAATGAAAAGTTTCGCCTCGCAACCAATCCGGAATTCACACACGGAGGGAAGCCTCTGTCAGGCAAGAAACTCCGGGAGGCGTTGGACAACGCTCTTTTCATTGACATCCGGGAAAGAGGAACGGTGAATATCAACGCGTTTGCGCTGAGTCCTCTGCTCGCCTCGAAGATGGCGAACGCGGCGGCGAACATTCTCGACGGGATGATAACTTCCAAGGAACACGCCAAAAGAGTTTACCTCGAACAGCAACTCGATAAGAATAAGGCCGAATTGAAAGACGCCGAAGAGAAACTCAGGGATTTTCAGGCGAAGAACGATATAGTGGAGCCCACGATCCAGATAGGCAAACAGCTCGAAGCTTTCAACGATCTCGACGTGGAAAACTTCAAAAACAGTGCGATGCTGCAAGGGGTCGAATCCGTGGAATCAGTTACCGGTTCCATGGATAAGATGGATGAACTCAAGGACAAGGACGCGGAGCTGAGAGCGTTGAGCGCCGCGCAGAAAACAAAGATAGACGAATTCAAGTCGAAATTTGAGAAGGCGCCGGATCTGCTTCTCGAATACAAAAGACTTGCAAGGGATGTCGCTGTTAAGGAGAAGGTTTTCGAGGGCTTGAGTCAGGCGTATTATATGGCGTTGATCAATGAAAAGGGCGAGGGCAAGAAATACGAGATTATAGATAAAGCAATTCCTCCGCTCGAACCCGCAAAGCCGAGGAGAATAAGAATGACGGGCGTGGCCGGGCTTGCGAGCCTCATCCTCGGTGTGATCGCCTGCTTTTTCATTGAAACTTTCAAGTCGATGAAGACCGAGAACGCGGCGTGAAAACGGCCGCCGCCGTCTTTGCCGCTCGGCCGCGGGACGACTGAAATCTCACTATGGAAAATGCTCAAATAAAAAAGGCGCTGCCGCTGACCATGGGTCTTGCGGCGCTGTTCGTTTTTTTCGGAATCATCATAGGTGTCGCGGGAGAAACGATAAAAATCGGAGTCGCCGTTCTCGCACTAACTACGTGGGCGGTCGCCGTTTTTGCAGTCAGGCCGGAAATTATTTTCATCCTGTTTCTCGTTGTTGTTCCTCTTCCCGACTTCATTCCCTTGCCCGGCGTTACGGTGTCCATGTTGGTGGGAGCCTTAATGCTTTTTTTCATCGGGATCAAGGAAATCGCATTGAGAAAAAATCTTAAAGTAAGAATGTCCGACGCAGGAGTGTTCCTGTTTCTTTATCTATTATTATCGGGCCTGATGATATTCCGAACCATCTCACTTGCACCGGACGTCACCGCGGTTGTTGTGAAATTATGGATAATGTTCGCCATGGGCGCGTCGATGTTTTTCATCGGGCAGTATTTCATTAAAAACAAAAGAGATCTCTCAAAGGTGATTGCAGCGATCATAATCGGGACGCTGCTCGTGGCTTTTGCAAACCTTGCGCTTATCGGCGGTCTTATGCTTCAGTTCCACGAATTTAATCTATACAAGATAAGACAGTTGATATACGATCCCAAACTCGGGATTACGGCGTTGTTTGCGAGCTGGGGCAATACGAATGTCATCGGCACATACCTTGCTTATGTGGAATGTTTCGTTCTCGGATTTGCTTACATTTACAGAAAATTCGCGTTAAAGGCTTTTTTCATATCGGTGATTTTACTCGGTGCGATACTGTTTCTCGCTTCGAGAACGGCGATCGTCGCGGTCATGGTAACTGTGATGATTATCGCCGTGCTTCACATGAGAAAACCGAAAACGTTGCATTGGGTGAACACCATGCACGTGATATTCCTGCTCGCGGTTCTCCTCGTTTGTCTGTTCGTTCTTATCCCAAGCGGATTCAATATCATGAAAGCCACCCTCAGCAACGGCAAGCTCGACTATTCCTCTTCTTTCCGCCTTCAGATGTGGAAGGATATAATCTCGTTCATTCCCAACGCGCCTTTGGGCCTCGGGTTCATGTCCTTCAACTCAAGGAATTCTTGGGTGATGAATCAGGGAGTGAGAGCCCTTTTCATTCACGGGCAGAATTCTCACAACACCTATCTCGACATATTGCTCGACACCGGACTACCCGGGTTGTTCGTGTGGTTGATGTTCTGCGTTCTCGTTATAAAGAAAAACGTGCAAGCGTGTCTGGTCACGAGAGGCGATGCTTTCCTGAGAGGGGTTTCGTTCGGCTCGTTGTGCGCGTTCATTGCCGCGCTCATTGCGTTCACGACCGGAATGCAGCACAGGATGATAACTTTCATGGCGCATTTTTGGCTGATCGCGGGACTTCCCTTCGCGGTCGAATACATCGTGAGATCGAAAAAGTCCGCTCCGGAAAAATCACAGATGGAATAATCGTCTGGAATAATGCGCGGATTGAATTGATCGGAGTTACATCGTTTGAATTAGGAATATAATTCCAGCAATTCATTAAAAAGAGCTTCGTACTTTGCAGTCATTGTCCTATAGGAGAAAACATTTTCAACCCGGGAAAGTCCGTTTTCTCCGAATCTCGGTCTGAGTTCGTCGTTATCCAGTAGAAGAAGTATTCCGTCGGCAAGTGCGCGGGGATTTTTAGGTTCCACGTTCAATCCCGTGACGTTGTGGACGACCATGTCGAGAGAACCGGTTTCGCTCGCGGAGACGACAGGGAGCCGCGCGGCCATGGCTTCAAGTATCGCTCGAGGCGCAGTGTCCTCGACCGATGCGAACGCGAAGATATCGAAAGCCGAGAGCGCTTTTTCCGCTTCGAGCGTGGGGCCCGTGAAGATCACCCTATCGGAGAGGCCGAGTTCCTCGACTTGTTTTTTCAGTGATTTCTCGTATGGAAAATCTTCCGTCTCGTCAGGTCCGCCGACAATCAGAAGATAGGTGTCTTCATTTTCGGATATGACATATTTCATCGATTCAATGATGTACTCGACGCCTTTTTTAAAACATATCCTTCCGAGAAAACCGATCACTTTCGCATCAGCCGGCGTCCCGTGTTTCTCCCTGAAATCCTTCCGGCCGCTTTCGTTCGCGGCGGCGAACTTTGACGGATCGATACCGTTGAAAATGAGCGTGGTTTTTTCCGGCGGCGTGTTTTTGAATTTGAAAAGCGGTTCGATGATGGAGGAGATGAGGACGGTCTTATCGTTGAAGGCGAGCACTATCCTGTTCAAGAAGCGCCACAGGCAAAGAGGCAAATAAAAAAACGTTTCGTGAATCACCATTATGGACCGCACTCTCGCGAGCTTTGCCGCGATCGCTCCGCCGAGGAACGCGCTCGAGTGTGAAAAAACGAGATCGATATTCTCTCGTTTTATAAAAGAAAGAAGGCGGAACGCGCA
>JAKLIR010000260.1 GCA_022709505.1 bacterium
AAAGATATTCTCTCCCGAATTCGAGGATTCTCATTCACCAGCCCTCCGCTGGATTTCAGGGACAGGCCACGGACATAGACATACAGGCGAGGGAAATCCTTAAAATCAGGGAACGGCTGAACGCCTTGATAGCAGGCCACACGGGCCAGACGATCGAGAAGATCGCGGTCGATACCGACAGGGATTATTTCATGTCCGCCGAGGAAGCCCTCCAGTACGGTATCATCGATAAAGTTCTCACACCCGACGGCAGATGAAACATTTTGTGTAAAAGAAGGATATTTTATTATAATTAGATAATACGTTTCGCGGCATTGCGATTTCATGTCGGAGGCAAAATGTTCAAATTCACGGATGACAAGGGAAAGCTACGGTGCTCTTTCTGCGGTAAGAGTCAGGATCAGGTGAAGAAGCTTGTGGCCGGCCCCGGTGTATATATTTGTGAGGAGTGCATCGATCTCTGCAACGAGATCATCGAAGAGGAAGTTTATAAGACGACCGAATTCGATGTGGATTTTCAATCGATCCCGAAGCCGAAGGAAATCATGAAATTCCTGAACGACTACGTGGTCGGGCAGGAGCACGCAAAGAAGATCCTTTCGGTTGCGATCTACAATCACTACAAGAGAATCAATTCGAACGATGCTAAGGACGAAGTCGAACTTCAGAAGAGCAACATACTGTTGATCGGACCGACGGGCGTCGGGAAAACGCTGCTCGCCCAGACTCTCGCGAAGATGCTCGATGTTCCGTTCGCGATCGCGGACGCAACGTCACTCACCGAGGCGGGCTATGTCGGAGAGGATGTGGAGAACATTCTTCTCAGGCTTATCCAAGCGGCCGACTATGACATCAAGAAAGCCGGAAGAGGGATCGTTTACATCGACGAGATAGACAAGATCGCGCGGAAGACCGAAAATCCGTCGATCACCAGAGACGTATCCGGTGAAGGTGTTCAACAGGCGCTCCTCAAAATCATTGAAGGAACGGTCGCCAACGTGCCGCCGCAGGGCGGCAGAAAGCATCCGAATCAGGACTTCATCCAGATAGACACGACGAACATCCTTTTCATCTGCGGCGGAGCTTTCGACGGAGTGGTGGACATCATCAACAGCAGGATCGGCCGGCAGGTGATGGGCTTCAGGGCGGAGAAAGTGCAGAAGAACGAGCGCTCGATCGGCGAAACGCTCAGAAAAGTTTTGCCCGAAGACCTGCTCAGATACGGACTCATCCCGGAACTCATAGGCAGACTACCGGTGGTGGCGACGCTCGATCATCTCGAAGAGGAAGCGCTCGTCAGAATCCTGATAGAACCGAAGAATGCTCTTATAAATCAATATAAGAAACTTTTCCAGCTCGATGGCGTTGAGCTTTCTCTCACGCAGGGCGCCCTGAAAGCGATAGCACGTAAGGCGATGAAGAGAAAGACCGGAGCGAGGGGGCTGCGCTCGATTCTCGAAGCTTTGATGCTCGATCTGATGTATGAACTTCCATCCTGTCAAGGTGTGAAAAAGTGCATCATAGACGAGAACCACGTGGAGAACGAAAGCGAAATGAATCTGCTGTCGTTCCTCGACAAGGAAGAGGAGCCGGCGGAGCCCGCCGTGAAACTCAAGAAGAGCACGGGCTGATCTTACCGAATCGGCGGAACGACTGTTTCATCCATTCTCATTCTATCCGGAAAACCACTGTCGGCACTCGTCATGGGCGCATATGAGGGCTTATAATGTTATTGATGGAATCCGCTGACCAAATATTGCGTTTCAGGCGGTGACGGAGAATGTTTAGCGGCGGCAGGGCGTTTTACATACTGCTCGGGATGATCCTTATAGCTATTTCCCTCGTAAAAATGGGAATGAACAGGACGCTCAGGGAGAGCAGGAAGAAAGACATATTGAAACAGAAGATCCCGCCGCGCTTGCCGGAAGCGAACGATTTCGGCCAGAAGATAAAATGGGCGATCGACACAGATGAATATCGAAGAAACAAAGAATCATCTTCAGGGCCTGAACCCCCGGCAGATTCAGGCCGTTGAGCATTTCGACGGTCCGCTCCTGATCATCGCCGGCGCCGGAACCGGCAAAACCCGCGTTATCACCCATAGGATTGCATATCTGATCGAGAACCTCGGCGTGCTGCCGAGGAACGTGCTCGCGCTCACTTTCACGAACAAGGCCGCCGGAGAAATGAGAGACCGCGTAATCGGTTTGATCGGCGAACATGCGCGCGGCATTCTCATGAGCACGTTCCACTCTTTTTGCAACTATATTCTCAGGAGGGAAATCGGGCGGCTCGGCGATTTCACCGACGGCTACACCATTTACGACGAATCCGATTGCAGAAGTTGTATGAAGGACATATTGAAATCCTCCGGCCTTCAGGCTTCCGGCCCTTTCGCCCCCGCTCGAGTTCTCGAATTAATCTCACGGGCCAAGAATTTCGAATCGAAACCCTCTGAGAGCTTGCGACCCAGCGATCCTCTCGTGGATTACATAGACAACCTTTTCGATAAATACGAGGAGCGCCTGAAGGAGAACAACGCGCTCGATTTCGACAACCTGATGATCAAAACCGTTCATCTGTTCGAACACCATCGAGAAGTGATAGAACGCTATCGCCGCCGTTTCGCGTTCGTGCTCGTGGACGAATTTCAAGACACGAACCGTGTTCAGTACAGACTTCTCACGCAACTCGCGCCGCCCGACGGCAACGTGACCGTCGTGGGAGATATGGACCAGTCCATATACGGCTGGAGAGGCGCGGATGTCGGAAACATCGTTTCGTTCGAGAGCGATTTCAAAAACGTCACCGTGGTTCCTCTCGAACAGAACTACCGTTCCAAACAAAGAATACTCGACACCGCGAACGAGCTGATTCTGAAAAACAACAACATTCACGAAAAGAGATTGTGGTCGGAACTCGGAGAGGGCGAACCGGTCAATTTCTTCCTTGCATGGGACGAACACGACGAGGCGCAGTTTGTAACTCGAAAAACGGACGCGCTGTTATCCGAGGGATACCTGCTCAACGACGTTGCGGTGCTTTTCAGAACGCGGGCGCAGTCGCGAGTGATTGAAGAACATTTCATGAGAGCGGCCGTACCCTACGTTTTCATAGGGGCCACGGAGTTTTACAAGAGGAAGGAAATCAAGGACATAATCGCATATCTTCGGGTGCTTCACAATCCGAGGGACTTCGTCTCATTCGCGCGTATCGCGAACGAGCCGCGGAGAGGAATTGGAGACAAGAGCGTCGAAAAGATCGAGGCCGAAGCGAGGCGCGTCGGTTCCTTGTTCGACCTACCTGACAGGGAAAAAGAGCTGTCAAAGGATTTTCCGAAGAAGGCGTTTCCGATTCTAAAGCTGTTGAAATCACTCGCGTCACGGGCGGGGGGAATGTCGATATCAGCGTTTGTGGATGCGGTGGTGCGCGAGACAGGTTATTACGATGCGCTTGCGAAGGAAGAACTTCAGGAGGGTGTCAGCAGGACGGAAAATGTGGATGAATTCATTTCGCTCGCGGCGGAATATGAACGGGGAACGGGTAAGCCGGAGCTCGAAGGCTTTCTTTCGCATCTCGCGCTCGTGTCGGACGCGGATGTGACTGACACCGGCGAGGATAGGGTCAGAGTAATGACGCTTCACAGCGCAAAGGGACTTGAGTTTCCGGTAGTGTTCATAATGGGATTCGAGGAAGGGCTGCTCCCGCACGCTTCATCACAGAGCGAAAGCGAGATCGAGGAAGAGCGGCGTTTGTGCTATGTCGGCATAACGCGCGCGAGGGAGCATCTCTACGTGTCGGCGAGCAGGTCGAGGATGATGCACGGTAGCGTCGGCCGCAACGATGTGTCGAGGTTCTTTTTCGAGGCAGGACAGCACCATTTCAAAGTGCTTAAACAAGCTTACGGAGAACCCGCGCCGGGGGAGAGCTTTCTGGATGAGGATGAATCGGGGGCCGCGGAATCGGCTGCTTGGAGAGGGAAACGCGGGAACGACGTCGATGAGTTCGAAGGCTGTGAACCGGACTATATCGAAGAGGGAGACATCGTTCTTCACAAGGCTTTCGGCAGGGGAACGGTGCTTTCGATGGACGGCGGGGAGATTTGCGTTTCATTTCCCGGCAGAGGTCCGGTGAGGCTTTCGGCCAAGTTCGCTCCTCTGAGAAAAGTTTGACTTCGGATCCGGTTCAAATCTCGTAATCAGATATCACATCATCGTGTTTGCTCATGTAGCGCGTGACGAACATAGCGTCCAGAGGCAGAGCGTATATCCTGTTTTTGACACGCCAAGAAGCAATTTTGTGAAAAATTTTCTTGGCAATGTTTTTAATAGGATTTTTACTCTCAGTCGGCTCGATCGAGAACGGGAAATAATAGGCCATGAAGGAGCGGAGGAAGACACGTGTTTTCTTGCTGATCCACGGAGCGTGGAATTTCCGCAACGTATGGCTTGCCCATTCTTCGAGCGACGCCGGCTCTATCATTCCTTGCTTCAAGGCGTCTTCATACATTTTCGTCCCGGGATAAGGTGTGTAGAAAAATATACGGCAACCGAGTTCGGGCGCGATCTCACGACTCTTCAGAATCATCCCTATCGTGTCCATCGCATCCCTTTCCTTCGTTCCCGGGAAGCATATCATCGTGGAAAGGAACGGCTTGACGCCGACTTCTTTCATCAATCGCACGAAATCGTACGTGTCTTTCACCGTGCTCTTTTTCTCCATGGCGGTCAACATATCGTCGGAGCCGGTCTCCGCTCCTATGTAAATCTGAGCGCAGCCGGATTCTTTCACGAGGGACAAGGTTTCCTTGTCGAAAGCTTTTAACAGGAGCGCCGCGTGGGCGCCGGCGTCCCACTTAAGGTTCAATTGTCTGCGGATCAGTTTTTCGCAGAAATCGGCGACTCTTTCCTTCTTAATGAAGAAATTATCGTCGTCGAAAGTCATCGCGTTGAACCCGTGTTTTTTCACGAGCATCTCGATATCGTCGAGCACGTAGTCCACGTTCCGGAAAATGAATCTCCTGTTATAGACTTCGGCCACCGCGCAGAATCCGCAATGGAACGGGCAGCCGAGACTGGTTATCATGCCGATCGCCTTATCGCCCCAAGGTTGTTCGTAGGAGTACTTTTCGACATCGAGAAGGCTGTAATCCAACTTGGCGTCCTTGAGGGTGTCAACAAGTTCTCTCTTGGGATTGTGAACCATTCCGGAATCGGTTTTGTATGAAACCCCTTTTATCCCTTCAAGCCCGCATCCCGTTTCCAGCGCTTGTGAAAGTTCGAGCAGCGTTTGCTCCCCTTGTCCCCGCACCACGATATCGACGTACGGGTTTGCGAGAGTGTTTTCGGGAAGGAGCGAAGAGTGCCAGCCTCCC
>JAKLIR010000261.1 GCA_022709505.1 bacterium
GGAAGATCATAAACGCGCAACCCGAGAAATACTTCGAACTCATGGCGAGCCCGAACGCCGGTTCTTCGATATACATGCTCGGCTTGGACGACGCGGACGCCATTTTCGTTGCGGACATAAACGTGGAATATTTCAAGATGTCCAATCCCGGCCCGGTGAAGGATATATATCCCGTTGTGTGCACGGACGAATATCCGTGGGCGCCTTTGTTTGTTTCGAAAAAAGTCCCGGAGTCGCTTAACCGCAAGCTTCTCGAATACGTAACGAATTTGTATCACATTCCGGAAATGAAAAAGTACTGGTCTCTGTTCAAGATGTTGAAGATAAAAACAGTACCCGTAACCGAAAAGGATTACGCGCAGTTCGCGGGATTGTATGACGAAGCGAAAAAGAAGGGATGGGACAAGGACTTCACGATGTGGCTTAAGTATCAGAAATCGAAGTGACGCACTTAGGGGATACGACAATGAGAAAGCATCTGATATGGATCGTGGTGGTAATCGTAGTGGCGGCGGCGGTGGTGTCGCCGGCGCCCGGCGGATCGGCGGCGGAGAAGGCGCAGGCCCGCAAGCCCGCTTATGTTTTCGGGATGTGCTTCCGCACGAACACCGGGATGGACAGCCAGTACAAAGCTTTCTATCAAGAGGCGATCAAGGCTTTCGCCGAAAAGGAAAGCATGGACATAAAAATCATGTTTTATTCCGATCCCAAGGCGTACATAGCCGACTTGAGGAAGGGCCGCGTCGATTTCGGAATATCAACGAGCAATGACGTTCTGTACACCGCTTTGAAGGAAAAACTCATGGAGCCGTTCGTCATGTTCGCGGTGTTCGGACAGAAAAGTTATCGCAATTGCATCTACGTCAAAAAGAAAAGCGGCTTCAAGAAGATATCCGATTTGAAGCAGAAGACCCTGCTCACGTACGACACGTTTGAATCATACGTCAGCCTGAGGGATCTGCTGAAAAGTTCGCCGGAGGATTATTTCGTTCTGAGGGCCGGGGTGAGCGCGTTTTCCTCGATCTACGCGATCGGCCTCGACGACACGGACGCGATATACGTGGCGGATGTAAATATAAAATATTTCGAGAAGTCGAATCCCGGGCCGGTGAAAGAGCTTCAGGAGATCGCGTGTTCGAACGAGATGAGCTACACTCCGATTTTTAAAAAGAAAGACTTCCCCCCCGAAGTGGCCGACGAGTTCATTGATTACGCTATGAATATTACGGAAAACAAGCAGATGAAAAAATATGCGCCGTTGCTGCGCACCGCCAAGATGGCGACTTTTCCGGCGCGGAGGGCGGGTTACGAGGGTTTCATTTCTCTCATGGACAAGGGTTACAAGGAGAAATGGGATAAAAGCTATGAGCAGTGGATAAAGTATCAGCGCGGACAGTGAGACTCAGCCGGGAGGCCTGTGAGATGGTTAAAGTTCCTCGGAAAGAACTGTTTCTCGCAGTTTTGGTCTTTGCAATGTCGATGAGTCATCAAGCACGAGCGGAGAAGGCCGCGCCGCCGCCGGACGCCAAACAGTACGTTGTCGGAATATGTTTTTCCGCGGGCGCCGGCATGGACGCCCAGTTCACGACTCTATTTAAAGACGTTATCTCCGCCATGAAGGAAAAAGAAAAAATAAACGTCATCCTGAAATTGTATTCCGATGAGAGTGAGTTCATATCAGATGTGAAGCAAGGCAAGCTGGATTTCGCGATGACTTCTCTCATGGATTCGGTCTATGTGATCCTCAAGAACGGAAAGATGAAGCCGATATTTTCGTATTCCTTATTCAATAGGAACAAAGTGAAATATTGCCTGTATGCGAAAAAGGACGGGCGGATAAAAAAACTTTCGGACATGAAGGGGATGCGTGTTGCGACTTACGATGAATTCGCGGCGTTTCTTCTGCTTATGGAGAACACGCATACCGTTCCCAACAACGAATATGACTTGAAGATGACGCCTAACGCGTCATCGGCGATATACATGCTGAGCCTGAATGATCTGGACGCGCTGTTCATAATCGACTCGAACATCGATTATTTTCAAATGACGAATCCCGGACCTGTGAAGAACATCGCGCAGCTTTTGTGTTCGGAGGAAATAACCACGGCGCCTTTCTTCGTTTCGCGGAGGGTTTCTCCTGATCTCTCGAACAAGGTGCTCGAATTCTGCACCAAAGCCGATCGCGAGAAATCCCTAAAAAAATATTGGTCGTTGATGAAAATGATCAAATTCAAGCTCGTACCCGTGAGCGAAAAGGATTACGACTCTCTCGTGAGACTCTTCGAGAGCAAGGAAAAGAACAAGGGGTTGAAAGAATATACATTATGGAAGAAATATCAAAAGGTAAAATGAGAGAATACGCATCATCAAGGAACTTCGTTCACGAACGGGCTTATTTATTTGCAAGGACGCTTCTTGTTATGTTCGTAACGGTTTTACTCGTTCCGAAGTCTTGCGTCGCGGGGCCCGAAAAGGCGGGGAAACAATATGTTCTTGGTATTTGCTTTTCCGCGGGCGCGGGGATGGACTCGCAGTTCAAAACGCTTTTCAGCGATCTTGTAAAAGCATTGAACGAGAATGAAAACACAAACGTCAGACTTGTTCTTTATTCGGATGAGAAAGTATTTCTCAACGACATCAAGAGCGGAAAACTCGATTTCGCAATGACGTCCGTCTTTGATTCGGTTTATTCAATTCTCATCGGCGGCAGAATGAAACCGATGGTTAATTGCTCACTATTCGGTAGGAATAAACTCAAATATTGCATATATGTGAAGAAAGACGGGAAGATAAAGACGGCGGCGGATCTCAAAGGCGCGAAGGTCGCTACTTACGACGAGCTCGCCGCATATCTGCTCCTGAAGAAAATGATGCACGTCTCTCCCAAAAATGAATATAACCTCAGAACGATCCCCAACGCTTCGTCCGCCATATACGCGCTAAGCCTCGATGATATCGACGCCGCGTTTATCGTCGATGAGAACATCGATTATTTCAAAATGACCAATCCCGGGCCCGTTAAGAATATCACGCCGCTTTTGTGTTCCGAGGACATCCCGACCGCGCCGTTGTTCCAGTCGCCGAAAGTGCCGGATGACATGGTGGGCAGGATAACGAAATTCTTCATGAACTCCGATCGAGAGGAATCAATGAAAAGATACAGGCCTTTAATGAAAATGATTAAGTTCAAGGTCGTTCCGGTCAGTGAGAAGGATTTCGATTCGCTCAAGAAACTTTACGGAGAGAAAAAGAAGGACGGAGCGGAAAGCGACTTCATAAAATGGAGGCGATATCAACAATTAAAATAGAGGAAATAACAAAAAGGAGTGTGGTGTTATGAGAAAACTCGCTATCATTGTTGCGGCATTTCTAACAGCGGCGGTTCTCATTTGCCCGGCGGGAGCGGCCGAAAAAAAATACACCTTCGGTTTTTCAACAGGACTTAATCCAACAATCAACGCGCAACTGAAGACGTCTTTCACCGACATACTGAAGATAATTTCCGCGCGGGAAAAAGTGGTGTTTACAACAGAGTTTTACCCGGACGGCGCAAAGCTCGAAGCCGCAGCGAAAAAGGGGAAGATCGATTTCCTATTGACCGATAGCAACACGACATTGGAACTCGCCGTGAAAAAGCTCGGGTTCATTCCCTTCAGCGCTTATTCCATGTACGGAAAGAAGACCTTGAAATACTGTATCTACACAAAGAACCCTGATTTCAAGAGCGTGGCCGATTTGAAAGGAGCGTCTCTCGGCGCGTACAGATATTCCGACATGTATTATTTCCTTCGCAAGTTGACGAACGCCCAGCCGGAAAAATACTACAAGCTGAAGCAACTCAACGACAATACGGCGCCTTTCTACGTGCTCACACTTAATCAAGCCGAAGCGATATTCACAATGAACTACTCTTATGACTACGGCGTGCTTACTAATCCGGCGTCCGTGAAAGGGGTTCGCGAGGTAGCCTGCTCACAGCCGACATACATGCCGCCGTTGATGTACAGGAAAGGCACGCCGGCCGACGTGGTCGAAATGCTGAGAAAAACGCTGGCGAACGCCCGCACCGATCCGAGCTTCAAAAAGTATCTCCCATTGCTCAAGATGGTTAAGCTCGAATATTTCCCGGTCACCCAGAAAGAAATTGCGCCGGGTATCGATATGGTGGAGACGGCGGTGAAGAACGGCTGGAACCGCGATTATGAAAAGTGGGTGGCGGAGACGAAGGAAGTGGAGAAGACCGCGGAGTAGTTTCGCGAAAAAACAATAACAGGAGCTCGTCATGAGAAACGTTAATAAGGCGCACGGTTTTTTTGTTGCGGCGCTCGTTTTGATAGTATCTCTCGTGGCGGCGAACGGTTTTGCCGAGGACGCTCATTCAACCGCCGTTCAAGGGAAGAAAAAACAGTTGATTTACGCCGTGATGATGGACGCTTCGTCAAACGCGGGGCAGTTGAAAGCCTTATATGAAAAGGCTGTAAAGACGGTGAGCGCACATTCGGATTTCGACCTTATCTATAAGGGCGTGAACAACGAAAAGGAATTCATGGAGGGAATCAGGACCGGCAAATTCGACTTCGTGTATTCATGGCGCCACGACACCATGCTCACGGCGATTGAAAAATACGACTACACGCCTTTCCTGTCTTACTCCGCTTTCGGGGTAAAAAGCGAGAGCCAATGTCTGTTCGTGAAAAAGGATTCACCTGCGAAGGACTTGAACGACTTGAAGGGCAAATCGGCGCTTATCATAGACGATTACTACAGCTATGTGTCGATAAGAAAGATACTCGGCGCGCGGCCGGAGGACTTTTTCGGCGTGCTGAAAGCGAACCCGAAATTCTTTTCCTTTTTCTATTCGTTGTCGCTCGGGGAAGAGGATGTCATTCAAGCGACGCCCGAGACCGTCGAGTTTTACCGGATGAATAATCCCGGGCCGGTAAAGAACATCAAGAAGATAGTATGCGGCATCGAAACTCCCATGCTGTACGTGCTGAGGTCCCCGAAAACATTGGACTCGGAGGCGCGGAAGGTTGTGGAAATGATGGTGGGCGCTCCGAAGGACGAGGAGTATAAAGAGTACCGGCCCCTCATGCGAACGTCGAAATTGAAATTCATCCCGGTCACGATTAAGGATTTCAAACCGCTCTTCGATCTAATGGCGGAAGCGCGGAAGAAGGGTTGGGAAAAAGACTATCGAAAATGGTTGAACATGCAGCAATCTGATTGATACTGAATCCGCACTTGGATTC
>JAKLIR010000262.1 GCA_022709505.1 bacterium
CGTTCCTCGGACCGTACACGGGAGAAGGCCGTATTATGCTTAACGGAAGCCCCTTCTTGCAGTATTCAAGCCCCACTTCCTCCTGCATCAGCTTGGAGCGCTCGTAATTCGTACCGGGTCTCTTGGGGTTATCCTCTTTTACAGGCAGTTCGTCAGGTTCGGGATACCCATACACGGAGACCGTCGAGAAAAGCACGAAATGCTTCAGGCTCTTCTGTTTGAGCGCAGCCTCGCAAAGGACGCGCATACCACCCACGTTGACCTTTTCAGACAGCTCCCAAGGTGCTTCATAGTCGAATACCGCGGCGGGATGGAAAACGTAATCCAGCGGTTCGGCAAAAAGCGGTTTCACGGATTCAGGGCTCGTGATGTCCGCCGGGATAAACTTCGCCCCCGGATTGAGGAACTCTCGAGATGCATTGGCGAGATCGGTCGCAATTACCTTGTATCCCTTTTCAACAAGCAGATCAACCATGTGTCCGCCCGCGAAACCACATGCGCCCGTCACAAGCGCCGTCTGCTGTTTGCTCGCAGTCGATTTCACCGGAGCCGCTTTCTTCGCAGCGGGTTTTTTCTTGGCCGCCGCCTTCTTTGTCGCTACGGCTTTCTTTTTCGGTTCTGCTTTCTTTGCCATTTACTGGGTCTGCCTCCTTTTCCTTTTTTAATTAAATGGAAACCATGGGCGTTTTTTGTTTTTCACCCGCGGTCAGAAGTCAAAATAATTCATTTTTGGGTTGATCGTAAACTTTGAGCCATGTTCAATTATTTTCATTTGAAGCTTATTGTAAATCAAATATGTCAATTTGTAAATTAAATAATTTAATTTTTCTTTTCGGCGCCTTCTCCGGATAATTGATCTCTGAAGTTCTTTGACAACATTAAAGCACGAAGCTAAAATCCTCATAATGACGAGAAAAATTGTTGTTCTCCGAATCCAACATAATTTCGTCGAGCCGACAAACCACAGACTGCTCGACGAGCTTGCGAAATTCCCGGAACTCGAAGTTCATGCTCTCTGCCCGCGCTGGGGGGTGGAAAGCGGTAATTTGAGAGTTTTGAAAAGTTCACCAAGAAGCAACCTAAGTATCGGGCGCACCGTGTTCACCAAGCATTACGCCACAACCGCGTACGCTTCTCACCTCGGCGGAATGATAAAATCATTGAAACCCGACATTATCAACATACACGACGAGCCTTATTCTCTGACAACAGGACAAATATTATTTTTGAGATCAATATTCAGTCCCGATTCAAAAGTGGTCTTTTGTTCAGCACAGAATATCTATAAAAGTTACCCTCCTCCTTTTTCCATGATAGAAGAATGGAACTACCGAACGGCGGCGGCAGGATACGGATGTTGCGAAGGGGTGAAAGAAGTCGTTCGAGCGAAAGGCTTCTCCGGCCCTTTTGAGATATTGCCGCTCGGACTCGATCCTGAATTGTTCGAGTTCCGCCATAGAACCGCTGTCGCCGGCAGAGCGGCCGTCATTGGCTTCGTCGGCAGGATCGTGAAGGAAAAAGGCGTGTTCACACTTCTGAGCGCTTTCGAGGATGTCGTTAAGCATGTTGACGCCCGGCTCGTGTTCATTGGAAGCGGTCCGGATGAGGATCACCTGAAAAAGAAATCCGATGAGGCCGGGATTGCGGATAAAGTAGATTTTCGAGGCGCCCTACCCCATTCACATGTCCCGGCCGCGATGAGGGATTTTGACGTCATCGTCGTTCCTTCGGAAACCACTCCTACATGGAAGGAACAGTTCGGCAGAGTCATCCCGGAAGCTTTCAGCATGGGATTGCCGGTGATCGGTTCGAATTCGGGCTCAATCCCGGAAGTGATTGGAGACGCCGGCCTGATCTTCGTTGAAAAGGATTCAATGCAACTTTCTTCCCTGATGCGGAATATGATTTCAGATCCGGAGTTGATCCCGGAAATGTCGCGAAAAGGCCGCTCAAGAGCGATGGAAATGTTCTCTTGGAAAAAACTGGCGGAAATGAACAGGGATTTATTTCATTACGTATTGGCAAATTAGATTATTATTCTTATTAATTTGAGGGGTTAGTACTAAGTAATATTTCTCAATGGAAAATTCAGTTTAAGCCAACTCATCTTCATCTCTTATAAATCGTATCACTCTATTTATGTGGCTCCTCACCATGGTTTCAAGCGCCACGTTTCTCGCGTTCAATATCACAAGTTCGCCGCCCGATTTCTCCATCTCATTATTGAACGCTATCAGCGCTCCGATAACACTTGAATTTATGACCGGCGACATTGTCAGGTCCACACATATCTTCTTATTACCGGCCGCGTGCAGGGTTTGCATATTCTCAAGTATCCTCCCGGCGTCTTCTATCATCGAAAGCTCGCTACCGGGACATAATATGCAGTACTCCCCCTTTTTCCTGATCTTCGTCCTGCCTGAATCCACATTTCCCTCCATGGTGTATTTCTTTTTGCCGAATTTTAACATCGATGCCTGTAAAAAACGAGTGACTCTATAAGTTTATTCGCATTCATCCTCTGGCTCACATCCTCCAAACCTGATACTCGGTGAAGCTGAACGGAACATTTCGATTTCCATGATTGTTTTATTTCTAATTGATGAGAAGTGGTTTTAAGGAGGTGGCTGTCATGGAGACGAATGATGTAAAAGAAACGCCGCGAACAATTTTAATAGTGGAAGATGATGAGGATATGAACGCACTTATGGCTGAAGTACTTAATCTTAAAGGTTATAGAACTTTGTCGGCGACCTCTGGTATCGAAGCATTGGAAATTGCCGGGAAGCAAAGGCCGGACATGATCCTGCTCGATGTGATGATTAAGTGCGGCGACGGAATCTCCGTTCTTAAAAAATTGAGTGAAGATGAGAGGACGAAAAGCACGCCGGTTATCATGGTGACAGTAAGATCGGATCTTCAGACTAAATTGTCCGCTTATATATTCGGTGCGAAAAGGTATATAACCAAACCTTTCGGAATTGACGAATTGACCGAGGAGGTGGAGAAAACATTCAAGCAGAACGATCTGTCAAAATATTTAAGTGAGAATACTGAAGATGGCGCCGAAAGGACGGATTTCGGAGTTTTCCCGATGACGGCGACGAATTGATTAGAATAGTTCGTTGGCGCCCGGATTGATTCACTGACCGGGAACTTGACTCACATTTTTCATAGATGTGGGATATCCCGCATTTTCACCAATGTGGGTTGAAATCGGAACAACCTTTACCCCTTATCGTTTTTAGGTTATATTTTTTGTACCATATAAGATCATTCGTTGGAAAATTTTTGGGAAGATATTATTTTTACCATATATTCAATAATCATATGTCGGGTGGGGAGTCCGTATGGATGTCGGTGTGACGGATAAGATAATAATAGCCAGCGAAATTAATGAGCTTCCGATTATAAGAGAATTCATAGTTTCACATATTGCAGATGCGAAATTGAATGAAAAAGAACGTGCGAACGTGGAATTCAGCGTCATAGAAGCAGTGATGAATGCGATAGTTCACGGGAACGAGTACGACCGAGGGAAAAAGATCGAGGTGACATATTCGGGTTATCCCGACCGGATTGAGATCAAGGTGAAAGACTCCGGCGCAGGTTTCGATCCTTCCAAGCTGCCCGATCCGCGCGAGCCGGAAAGTTTGAAGGCCCCTTCGGGTAGAGGAGTGTTTTTCATGCGACAGATGATGTCCAAAGTTGAATTCGAGTTTTCTCCTGAAGGCGCTACCGTGATCCTCACTAAAATGCTGTGATCTTTGATGATCTTTCGCATATTGGGATAATACCGAAACAGTGATATTTACAAGGCAGTTTAGTCGGCGTTTTTTTCGATGAATGGCAAGAGACACGGCATGTTTATATGATGAAAAATATCATAAATATGGCAATGAGGCGGATATGAAAACTATATTGATCGAAGAATATCTTCTGAATGTTATTTGCGCGAGCGACGGAAAGACCGGATTAGAAATTGAGGAAGACCCTAAAGCGACATTCGTATGGGGCCGCCTCATGGATCCTGATTTCATAAAGGACTTGCTCGGCCACAAAGTATGTTTTGCGCCGGCGGTGATTCGCGGCTATGAAAGAGTGCCTTATTCGGACTTTTACGCACTGAAGAAGAAACAAGGCGCATTCGTTCAAGGCGTCGTCTTGTTGGGCTTGTCCGAAAAGGACGAGGCGAAACTTAATGAATACGAGCAAGTTCCGAAAGTGATGCGAAGACGACGCATCACGGCGGAATTGGGTTTACTGAAAAGAAAAGTATTTTTCTATATAAGAGCGTCCGCAGGGAAATAACGGTCACGGAACGATCGTGAAACGGTCCTCTTTCGAGCGACCGTTAATCTCCGGGAAATACATCAGAGTTGCGACACATGGCATTGCCGCCACTTCGCCGGGCGGTTCAGCCTTGATCGGCACGGTGATCAAATAATCCCCTCCGCCAATATGTGAATTGAAGAACACCACTTTTTCATCTCTGATTTCCCAATTCACCCAGTATCCCGGCCATCTTCGATTTTCCGAGATGGCGTCCCGATCTACCTCGAAACCCGACGGCAGGTAGTTTTCTATCATTACATATTCATAAGCGCTTTTCGGTCGCACCGTGATCCTCGCCCAAATCCTGTCGCCGGATCTCAATTTCGCCCTCGGCCTCACCAGATTCTTTCCCGCTTCATCCCATGTGAATATTCTCTCGACCGATATGCCGTTGTCTCGTTTCTTCAGGTTCGAAGAGGACTCGAAATACGACAGCGATGCAAAGTAATAAAGGTTTCCCCCGCCCTGTTTAGTGATGACAATATTATTCCGGCCCGGATTCAAGCCCTCCGTGGTTTCGATCCTGAAACCCTGTCCCGCGAGATCTGACAAGCCGACCTTCCGTGAGGCGATCTCCTTACCGTTGAGCGTCACGGTAAACGTGTAGTCCGGTTCCGAGTCTTCGAATTTTGACATGAATGCCGTGAGCGCCATCAGAGCGGCGGCAGTGTCTTTCGTCGAATACCAATGGTCTCCTCGCTTTGACACGGCAAGATATCTGACAGCCTTTTTAACAATCGGGTCTTTCGGTGCGCATTCGATGAACGCCATGAGCGCGAACGCTGTTGATTCGACCGGGTTGTCAGTCCAACTGTAATGGAAAGTTTTTGCTTCCCAATGGGCTGAAGTCTTCGTCTCCTGCGCGGATTTTTTCAGTGAGTCAATCAGCGC
>JAKLIR010000263.1 GCA_022709505.1 bacterium
TAATCCGGATTTTTCACCGGAAAAATCCGGGAAATCGTAAAAAGGGCGATCTACTGCGTTGCATCATCGACTCGAACTCGGTCACATACGAAGATGTATGCTCCCTCGTTCTCGCTCGCCTTGGGCCTCGGCAGAGCTCGGCCCGTCGAGAAACATTCTCCTCAGGAAAATTCGACGTTTTATCTCATCTCTTTTTCCGATTTCAACCCACATCGGTGAAAAATGCGGGTTAATACGCCTGTCGCTCGTTCAACTCTTGAAAAAGGAGTTGTACAATTTGAAAGCGGAATAGATGTCGGCTTTTGAGGCGACCTCGCAGGGAGAGTGCATGCCGAGAAGGCAGGGGCCGGCATCAACGCAGTCCATTCCGTATCTCGACAACAGCATCGCGATCGTGCCGCCGCCGCCGATGTCGATCCTTCCGAGTTCTCCGGTCTGCCACGGGATTTTGTTTTTATCCAGTACCACCCTGATGAAGGCCATGTACTCCGCGTGCGCGTCCTGCGAGTTGTATTTCCCGCCGCTCCCGCCGTACTTTTCCACGGACACGCCGCAGCCGAGATAGGATGCGTTCGCCGGGTCGCTCACCGATTTGAAGTTGGGGTCGAGTGCGGCCGTGACATCCGCCGAGATCGCCTTCGACGCTTCGAGCATTCTCTCCGGCGAACACGCCGCACCGGCGGCCGCCGAGTATCTTTCCGCGAAACTTCTCAGGAGAAAACTCTCCGCGCCGGTATCTCCGTAAGAGCCTATTTCTTCCTTATCGACGAAGAGAGAGACGGCAGTGTGGGCCGGAGCGCCTTTCAGCTCGAGGAGCGCCCGAAGCGAGGTGTATGCGCACACCTTGTCGTCTTGCCCGTACGCTCCCACCATGGCGCCGTCCATGCCGATGTCCGCTGGCGCTCCCGCGGGCACGAGTTCGAGTTCGGCGAATATGAGGTCTTCCTCTGTGATCCCGTACTTGTCATACAATTTCTTAAGGATGTTGAACTTGATTTTTTTCTTAACCTTCTCGTCTCGAACGGGAATGTTGCCGGCGAGCACGTTGAGGTCTTCGCCCTCCACGGCCTTGGAGGCGGTTTTCTTCATCTGTTCCGAGGCGAGGTGCGGGAGGAGGTCCGGAACTATGAACTTCGGCTCTCCCGGCTCTTCGCCGATGGACACGGATATTTTTCGCCCGTTCTTCGCGAACACCACTCCGTGCAGTGCGAGTGGCAGGTTCACCCAGTGGTATTTCTTTATTCCTCCGTAATAGTGCGTTTTGAACAGAGCGAGTTCGGAATCCTCGAACAACGGCGCCGGCTTGAGATCGAGTCTCGGCGAGTCCACGTGGCTCCCGACTATTCTGAACTGTTCCATGTCCGCTCCGGCGATGAAAGCAACCAGTGACTTGCTCTTGAATTCGACGTATCCCCTCGATCCCGGCTTGATCTTCTTCATTTTCTCAATCGGAGTGAAGTCGGCGTCCGAAAGTTCGCTTATGATTTCAGCGATGCATTGCCGCTCCGTCTTGCTCTCGGACAAGAAATTTTTGTAGTCCTCGCAGAATGAGAAAATCTTTTTGACTTCCGAGTCGCTGTAGATCGACCACGCGCTTTTGCGCTCCATCGACAACTTCTTTTCAAGGGCTTCGTTTCCGCTCTTCTTCTTCGGCATTGTGTTTTCTCCGTAAACTCGAATTACCCCGGATTCGTCAATAGTGCGACGAATCCGGTGGAATGTTCATAGCGGCGAACTGCTTCGTTGTCGTCGCATTTTTTCGTTCACGTACATCTCGGTACGCTCACCGGCAAGATACTCCTTCCGCCTTGCATTTCATCCGCTCTGAATCATTGCTCCCGAATCCAATCGGCGGATTCGGGATTAATTTTCATATAATAGCGTTTTTCGGCGAGTTGCGCATCGGCGTGCGTTTTCCGGGAGAGGCCTGTTCGTTTGACACGCATATTATAGTAACTTAATATATCCGAACATTATCGGCCTGTGTTCCTCCGGAGAGGCCCGGTATGCGGAGGAAATGGAATTGCTGGAAGAATCGATCAGGAATAAAATATCGAGCAGCGTGAAGGATTTGCCGACGCTTCCGGGCGTGGCCATGCGGATTCTCAACGCGACGAGCAATCCGGACACGACGGTCGATGAACTGAAGCGCATCATCTCGTCGGACCAGATAGTCGCCGGCAGGATACTACGCGCGGTCAATTCCGCTTATTACGGGTTCCCAAGGCAGATAGACACTCTTTCGAAAGCGATAGTTATCCTCGGCTTCAACAATGTCAGGACGCTCACGCTTTCCGTTTCGATGATGGAGGTTTTTCCGAGGGGCGTGCACGACGGCTTCGATTTCGGGCAGTTGTGGGCGCACGCCGTGGGCACGGCGCATTGCGCGCGGGCGCTTGCGCGGATCACCGCGCCTCGGATCGCCGAACAGCTTTTCGTCGCCGGCCTTCTTCACGACATCGGCTACATCGCGATGTACAAATGTTTCAGGGATGATCTTCTCAAGTGCGTGAAAACTGCTATTAAGGAGCAAAGGCCTTTTTACGAAGTAGAGAACGATGTGTTCGGGTTCGACCACTCGGACGTCGGCGGTTTCGTGGCCGAGACATGGCTCCTTCCGGCGGGGCTTGCGAGGTCGATTTCCAAGCACCATTGCCCCGTGAAGGAAGTTGACAATCTCGAATTTGTTTACGGCATCCACGTTGCGGACATCCTTTGCAAGGCTCTGGGGTTCGGCGACTACGGCGACAACGCGCCTTTCACCATGAATATGATGTTCGAACCGGCGTCCAACATGTACGGAATCCGTGACCGGGAACTTTCGAAAGATCTCCACAAAGTGCTCAAGGACGATCTCGACGAAGCTTCCGGTTTCCTCGGCCTCTTCGAGTCATAACCCTCTTAATGCGGCATTTCCCCGGCCGTCCCGTGCTGAGTTCGGCGTCGTCTTCCTATTTAATCGCCTTATGGTGAAATGCCGTGTATGCGATATAATTCAATGTACGGAGAATAGAATGAAAAAACCATTGGATCGCATGATTGTCGAAACGTGGGTTTTGTTCAAGTCGAACCTTGTTCTGGTGGTGCCGGCCGTCGTCGTGACGTGTTTGACCATCGCATTCTATCTGTTCCTCGGAATGGTAGTGTTTCTGAATATATTCCCGGGGCTGAAGAAAACGTGGGGATCATTCGGAGGAAGCATGGGGGGCGGGTCTCCCGAACTCCTGATGGGGCTGATTATTAAGTCCGTTGGGTTGCTGTTCGGCTTCATGATAACGGCTGCGGTTTTCCAGACGTTCTTAGGCATGATCCACGGGGCGGGATGGGGTGGGATGTTCGCCAACGTGGTGTCCCGAGGGCGGACGGATTTAGGCGACTACGTGGAGGGAATAGGTAAGTTTTCGGGGCGTATGTTCGGGTATATGATGATCAGGGGCGGGCTCGTCGGGCTGCCTTTCGTCGTGGCGATGTTTTTCGTGATGATCTTCGTTCTTATCGCCCGCAACGCCACTCCGATGGTGATAGTTCTTTCGGTGCTTATGCTCGCCGCCGCGGGTGTTTGCGCGATGGTTATTTCGTTCCTCACGATAATGTGGAAACCGGCCATGTTCGTAAAAGATGCGGATGTGATGCGGGCGCTCGGGATCGGCTACCGATTCACACTTTCGAGGCTCGGCCCGATACTTCTTATCGCGGCCCTGTGGGTCGGGTTCGTGACGGTGATTTCCTCTCTGAGCGGAACCATGTCGTCCATGCTCGGAGCGCAGGGCGGAGGAAATTTACTGTGGATGCACAAGCCGGGCGTTCCGAGCAGCAGCGCGGTGGGCCTGATGATCGCGTTGGCCGGTATTTCGCAAATCGTAACCGGTATCGTCTCGTTTTTCGCATCGGTCTATTACAATCTTTTTCTATACAATTATTTCGCCGTGGAACAAGCGGGCTCGGATGTCGGCGGGGGATGACGCTCCGCGCGCGGGAGGGCTCGGCTTTTGAATTGCTGCATAGGGATAATGGCGCATAACGAGGAGCGGAATATCGGACGGCTCCTCGAACGGCTTGTCGTTCAAAAAACCTCGGTTGCGAAAATAGAAAACATAACGGTGGTCGCCAGCGGCTGCACGGACGGCACATGCGAGATAGTGCTCGACTGGGAGAAGCGGGACAGAAGGATTCGCCTTATTACGGAGCCCGAGCGAACGGGGAAGGCCGGGGCGGTGAATATTTTCCTGTCCGAGACGGAAAGCCCGTTCATCGTGATGGTCGGAGCGGATACGATGCCGGACCACGAAGCGGTGGAGCGGCTCGTCCTCTCACTGGCCGACCCCGAAGTCGGCATGGCGGGCGCCCGGCCGATTCCTCTCAATTCGAAGGACAGTTTCACGGACTATGTCGTGCATTTCCTCTGGGAATTGCATCACCTCGTGGCTTTGCGCGAGGCTAAGTGCGGCGAGATGGTGGCGTTCAGGCGTGTTTTCAAGGAACTGCCGCCGGACACGGTTGTCGATGAGCCGCAGATCGAGGCTCTTGTGCGCGAGGCCGGCCTGAGAGTGGTTTACGCCCCGGAAGCGATAGTTTACAACATCGGGCCTGACAACCTCGGCGAGATATTGATGAGGAGAAGGAATATCATAGCCGGATACTTGAGGCTCGGGACGAGAACCCGCTACCGGACGTCTTCACAGCGCTTGCGGTGGTGGCTGCTGTGGACGGTTGCCGTGAGAGTGCTGAAGGGAGACGAACCCGCGCTATGGGCGGCGGGGGCATGTGCGCTCGAATTCGTCGCGCGCGTGCTCGGCCGCTACGACGCTTCGTTCTCTAAAAAGCAACTTCACATTTGGCGGCCTGCGGATTCCACGAAAGACCTCGCCGCCTTGAATCCGATAAAATCCGAAAGGGAGAACGCGGAATGAACGGAAGGGAAAGAGTGCTCAGAGCAATTGAATTCAGGAGACCCGACCGGGTGCCTTTCATCTCTCCGTTTCCACCGGCGAGCGACGTTTTTTTCTTCGCGTCTTATCCAGCTTCCGACTGGCAGCCCGATCCCGGAAACGCGCCGCACATCCATCCCGGGCTTCAGGCCATAGGGAACTGGCGCTGGAAGGACATGACCGTTGACACTCTTCTTCATCCTCCCGTCATGCAACAAGACGAGTTCGGCTGCGTCTGGG
>JAKLIR010000264.1 GCA_022709505.1 bacterium
AACAATGGTCAGATCAACTACTGCAATGAAACATGCACAGGCTATACCGCAGGCTCAACCAACCCATGGATAAACATCCCTGCAGGTGCTTTTATCATGGGCTGCGCCTCCGCGGACGAGAATTGCGAATACGATGAATCGCCCAAGCACACAGTCACACTGTCCGCATACAAGATACAGAAATACGAGGTGACGAACAAACAGTACAAATCGTGCGTTGATGCGAACGTATGCACTGCTCCGTTAAACGTGTATTCGAACACACGCACGAATTATTACGGAAATACGACGTACGATAATTACCCGGTGATCTATGTGAGTTGGGAAAACGCGACAACTTTCTGTGGATGGATCGGGGGGAGGCTACCCACGGAGGCGGAATGGGAAAAGGCGGCGCGAGGGCCGAGCCCAAGAGAGCCGATATATCCTTGGGGAGACAATGCGCCGACCTGCACACTTTATGCGTGCTCACATGACAACGATACCGAAGAAGTCGGGAGCCATCCGACAGGAACTTCATATTATGGTGTCATGGACATGGTAGGGAATGTGAGGGAATGGGTGAGCGACTGGTATATGGACACTTATTACGCACCTGAAAACACCCCATCCACAAATCCACAGGGGCCATTAACCAGTCCTGAACATTTGCGGGTTGTGCGCAGCTTCACGAGTGGCAACCCTGATAAGGACAGGCGTATCTCCCGTCGTTATAAATATTTTCCGACAGGCACGCTCAACGATCTCGGTTTCCGATGTGCGCAGGACTGATGAAAGACCGGGTATCGGGCAAAGGCGTGGCTCGTGAAAATTCGTGGTTATAGGCGTGGGGCGCTCGGGTATTAAACTTCACTTAGTGGTTTGGCGCTGTTGCATATAGCAGCAATTTCGATAAAGCCATCTTTCAGCCGATAGACAATCCTATAATTTTTGTAGATTCTTTCCCGGATATTTTTATCTTCGTATTCCGGAACAATGCGTCCCGACAAAGGAAAATCCGGGATAATTTCAACAACAGCAATAATGCGTTTTGCGAAAAGAGCCGCATAATACTCGGAATCCCTGGAAATGAAATCGCAGATATCTTCAAGATCGGCAACCGCGCCCGGCGCCCATCTTATTCTTTTGCGAGCCATTTTGACATCCGTTCTTTCACTTCGTCATGAGGAATTCCTTTACCATCGTCTAGATCCTTCAACCCGGAATCAACCTTTATCCTGAAGTACAGTTCTGCCATCACATCGTCCCATGTGGCATCTTCCGGCAATCGTTCTATAAAACTAATCATCTGTTGTTTTATCCCAGACATTTCAATCACCTCTTAAACAATTATATCTTACCCCCATCATTTCTCAAAGCGCGTTTCCGGCAATTCTTATGTAATTCTTCGTACACCATCGCAATATCCGGATTCCGGTCAAAAACCCTCAAGAAGAACGGGCACATCACGCTTCCGCAATAATATCGAATAACTTTTAGCAGATCAGGACTTATCCCCACTGCTGATTCGTTACAGGAATTCTTTTGTCGTCCGATACCTTTTCTATATAGGATTCCCTTTTTGTGACGATTTCCCAGAAGGTATATGAGGTGTATCTGTATAAAAACTTCATACGAACGACAAAACATCACAATAAATTGTGTGGGTATTAATTCACGGAGAGGGTGGGATTTGAACCCACGGTGACGGGTTACGCCACGCCGGTTTTCAAGACCGGTGCATTCAACCACTCTGCCACCTCTCCAAAATTCTATCAGATTATAGCCTCCGCTCAGCCTTCCGACAACCCCATTTATTCATGATTCCTTCATAGCCGACAAGCGCTATTCTTCTCAATTTTCACACATTCCATTTCAGGCATAAGTTCATTGCCGATGAAATGGATCGCGGCGCTTTCTCAGCGGCTCTTCCCGCGTTCCACTTTCGTTATTGTCAAAATCTCGCCCTTGGGTGCGCGGCTTTTTGTGCTATATGTAACTTCGCACGTTCCTACAACCAGCGGCAAAGTCATTTTTATCTCTTTTCCCGAACCGTATTTTGCGATGTCTATTACTCTTCCGCAAACGGTCAGCTTACCGGTTCTCGTATCGATTGCCTCGGGGCTTTTCAGAATGAAATTATAGGCTTCGTTTTGTGAGACGAATATTTTTTTGTTGCAACTCTCCATTCCGTTCGATTCGCACTGAACGGCCTTTTCCATGCCCGCGCCACCGAGGTCGAAGGTCAAGGTTCGATCGAGAAAGTAGCCGTCGACGCGCGCCATCCTGATATCAACGAGAAGCCCTCCGTACCTGTCGTGTGCGGGATCGAAGGCGAGCAAGTCGTCAAGCATGTGCTCCCTTTTCCGCTCCGGATCGTGCGACTGGCTCAATACGATCCACGACCGCGACCGCCCGGATAGTATCCCGATCAAATCCTTGTCTCTTTTCAGGGTCACAATATTCAGGCTTTTGATTTTTTTCGCCGGGATATATCGTCTCAGCCCTGTTTCCGCGTACCGGTCGGCGACCAAGGTATCCCCGGGTTTCGCATCTTCCGCAATTCTCCTCGCAGGCGCAACCCAGTTCTCCCGCTCGTTGTAATGCGTCCGCGAGATTCCCACTCCTATATTCACCGCCATGATCAGATACGCCGCCACAACCAATATCCCCGTTACCATCATTCTTACAAAAAGATTGACCGAAAAGACGGATGCGGCCTCGCGGCGGAACGTTGTTGTGAAATAATAATACGCCGCGCCTCCGGTGAATATCGATATCGCCGGCACGAGCGGAACCAGATAGTTTACAGTGTTCACAACCGACATCTTCGGAGAGACGATCATACATACGATCGGAAATATCGATGATGCAACCATGTAAACCAGTAGAACTTTGAAAGATGATTTCCTTTTTCTAATGAAATGCACGACACAGTAAACGCCGACGACGACACTTGTCGAGGCGACGGCGATATTAGCTTTAGTAATCCCACCGGCGAGACCGATGCAAACCACGAGAAGCTTTTTCGCGAATCCTCCGGCGAGCACCTCTTGCGTTTGAAACATAACCGTGTTCATCCCCCCGCCCGCCAGCAGGGAAACAAGGATGTAGGCGCAGAAACAAACGACGGCTAAAACGATGGCGGAAGACATCTTTCGGTACTTTGCCGCTACTCCCTTTTTTTCTCCGGAGGCATCCGCCGCGAAGGGCAACAACAAAGCCATGAGCGCGATCGCGATCGGCGCGACCGGATTTGAAACAGCACCCGCGAATAAAAAGACGGCCGTTGTTTTCGGCATCCGCTTCCCGGGAGAATCAACGACTTCTTTCAAACGCAAAAAAATCAGAAGCATCAAAAGTATGAAAAGAGAATGTCCTTTTGCGGTCATGGACAAGAAAACAAAAACCGGCGAAAAAAACAACGCGACGGGCGCCGCGAAGGAGAGTCCGTCCGGGCTCAATCTTCGAGTAAAAATGAAAAGCGCCGGGATGCAAAGCGCTCCGAACACGAGCGCCGGGAATCTTACATAAGGCTCGTTCTCGCCTGCGACTTTCACACATATCGCCGCCACCGTGTTATAAAGGATTCCGAAGGGGTCGTTCGTGACGGAAAAAGCCACGGAGCGGGAAATGCTTCCGCCCGAGGCGGCTTTAAGAGTTGCGATTTCCTCGACGGTAAAATGCGTCAGTTCGAGGGCGCCCGCGTGAAAAAGAACGAAACATAACGCAAGAGCCGCGATAAAAAGCCCGCCCTTCAGCGAAACCTTATTGCCGGTGTCTGTTATTTGAGATTCGGCGTCATTCGTCATTCGTCATACCACCCGGGTTTAATCATTCCCGTATAGGTTTTTGTTTTAAACGGCCAAGCGAATCTGAGAATGGAATCGATCACAATCCTTATTGTGACGATCATCCACCAGACGTACATTTGCCTTTTATATCTGCTGGCGCTCGTAATTCCCCGGAAGAACCATGGGAACGAAACAAACTTCTTGTTCAGAACGATGAGAAGTTCCTCAATTTCCGACCTTGAAAGAAATTCCGAGCTTATGATCGGAGTCATCCAGTCGTAATCCTTATAGTCCCTCGTCTCAATCCATCCGTTGCCGTCCGCTTCCTTCCAGAAAGCGGTTCCGGGCACGGGCGTAATCGGGTGGAACCCCGGGTAGTCGAGATCGAGTTTCCGCGCGAAAGCCGCCTGCGCGAGCATGCTCTCCTTCGTCTCCTCCCTAACCCCGACGATGAACGTCCCCTGCCTGAAAACGCCGGGATATCTATCCCTCAACAGGTGGAAACATTCAGTTGTCGCGTCCTCGCTGTAAAAACCTTTCCCCATCTTTTTCAGTTCGTTCTGTTCGATCCGCTCCACACCTATCGAAACGTGGACGAGCCCGCTCTCGACCAGTTTCTCGAACACGCCCGATTTTTCATCTCTCAAAACAGCGTCCGCGCGCATGAAAGCGAACCATTCGACATTCAATTTCTCCGCTATCACCGCCTCCGCGAAACCCACGCTCCACTCGGGGTCCCGGTTCCAGAATTCATCCACGAACACGAGGCATCGTTTGTTATATTCGTTTGCAAGAATTCGGATCTCCTCTATCGTGCGCGCCACGGATTTTGTTCTCCACCGAGGCTTGAACGTGACGGTATCCCCGTTCTGTTCCGCCTCCGCCATCTGAAGCCACCACGCGCAGAACCTGCAATTGCTTACGCAACCTCTGCTGTGGTGGATCGTTGTGCCGCCCGGAGAAAAAAGATATTTCGATGTACCGTACAGATGCATTGGAAGAAGATCGTAAGCGGGCAGCGGAAGTGAGTCGAGGTCGTCTATCAAGGGACGCGGAGGATTAATTCGTGCGACGCCGCCTTCCCTGTAAGAAATTCCTTTCACGGACGAAAAGTCGTTTTCTCCCCCCCGTATCCTTTTTAAAAGTTCGGAAAAGGTTTCCTCTCCCTCGCGGCTGACTATGAAATCGACGTATCCGGTCGCGAGGGTCGATTCCACGGCGTTCGTAAAATGCGAACCTCCCGCAACTGTGACCGCGTTCGGCAGAACCTCCTTCGCGAGTCGGAGCGCCCGGAGCGATTCGTGGCTGTAAACGGCGTGGTTCTCGCCCACTCCCACCACGTCGGGATTCTCGCTCGCAAGAATGCCGGCGAGGCTCTTCCAACCGGTCTTG
>JAKLIR010000265.1 GCA_022709505.1 bacterium
ACGGACTGAACCCGCAGTTGATTTGCTGGATGAGCCACGGCGATTCGATCCTCGAACCTCCGAAGGGATTCGAAATCGCCGCCCACACGAACAACAGCCCGGTGGCGGCGATGTCCGACTTCAAGAGAAACCTGCACGGCGTGCAGTTCCACCCCGAAGTGGTGCACACACCGTGGGGAATCGAAGTAATTCGCAACTTCGTCATAAAAGCCTGCCGCTGCAAAGCCAACTGGACGATGGGAAACTATGTCGAGATCGCCGTGAAGGAGATCAAAAACAAGGTGCGCGGCGGCAGGATCCTCTGCGCGCTGAGCGGCGGAGTGGATTCTTCCGCGGTGGCGGTTCTCGCGAACAAAGCGGTCGGAAAGAATCTCACATGTGTATTCGTCGATCACGGACTCATGCGGCTCGGCGAAGCGGAACAAGTGGTGGACACATTCAGAAACACGTATAAAACGAACCTGATCCACGTCAACGCGAAAGACCGTTTCCTCGAAAAACTCAAGAACGCCTCGGAGCCCGAGCGCAAGCGGCACATCATCGGCCACGAATTCATCAGGGTGTTCGAGGAGGAAGCCCGGAAGCTGGGCAAAGTGGATTTCCTCGCTCAGGGGACCCTGTATCCGGACGTGATCGAAAGCGTATCGAGCGGCACGGGAAAATCCGCCACTATCAAGTCCCACCACAACGTCGGCGGTCTTCCCAAGGACATGAAGTTCGAATTGATCGAGCCGCTGAGATTCCTGTTCAAGGATGAAGTTCGCGCGCTTTGCACCGAACTCGGGATGCCGAAGGAAATAGTCTGGCGGCAGCCGTTCCCCGGCCCCGGGCTCGCGATCCGAATAATAGGAAAAGTAAATGAAGAAAGAATAAGGATAGTTCAAGAGGCCGACGCGATAATAATGGCGGAAATCCGCAACGCCGGCCTGCAGTACAAGATGTGGCAGACATTCGCCGTGCTTCCAGCCATCAAAAGCGTGGGCGTAATGGGAGACCAGAGGACGTACGCCTACCCCATAATAATCCGCGCCGTGACAAGCACCGACGGAATGACTGCCGACTGGGCAAAGCTTGACTACGAACTCCTCGAACAAATAAGTAACAGGATCGTTAACGAAGTGAAAGGAGTCAACCGTGTCGCATATGACATCACAAGCAAACCTCCGGGCACAATCGAATGGGAGTGACCGTTCGCTACGACTGATACTGACGGAAAAGGAAATCCAGAAAACCGTGCGCAAGCTCGGCAAACGGATTTCCAAAGACTACGAGGGTAAGGAACTCTTCTGCGTGGGAGTGCTCAAAGGAGCGCTCATGTTCATGACGGACCTCGTGCGAAACATCTCGATCCCGGTCGCATACGACCTCATGGCTGTGTCCAGCTACGGCGCGGCGACGAAATCATCGGGCGTCGTCCGTATAATTAAAGACCTCGACATCCCGATCGAGAGCAAGCATGTTCTGGTGATAGAAGACATCATCGACTCAGGGCTCACTCTGAACTACCTCATCACGAACCTTCGGACGCGGAACATCGCGAGCCTCAAGGTCTGCACACTGCTCGACCGCCCGTACCGGCGCGAAGTGGACGTCCCGGTGGACTACAACGGTTTCGTGATAAGCGATGATTTCGTGGTGGGCTACGGGCTCGACTTCGACCAGAAACACAGGAACCTGAAAGACATCTTCGCGCTCGAATGAAATCAGTAGATATAATTGAAGCGTCTTATTTATTTGCATGTCATTAAATAAGCGCGAGGGGATAACCCGGATTCGTCCGAAACGTATTACGGGCAACCGAAAAAATTTTTACGTTATAATTGACAGTCTTGAAAACCGTCATTATCATACTGAATGATTGCAGACGGACCTGTTGAGCTTCATATCGGTTGAATCTCCGGACAACAATCGGGTAAAAAACCAGATCCGCATGAAAGCAGATAGGCTGATTCGGCTGCTGTAAAAGCGGCCCCGAGCACCGCAAATGCCGGAGCTGATGGAAAAAATTCCTCAGAAATAGAATGTAATCAAAGGCATTCTTTCGGGCTCTCTCCCTTTTTGAAGATGATTTTCGGATACTCTACAAAGCTAAGACGTTTTAAACCGGTTCAAGCCAATGCTCGCCGTTAGGCTTACGGACCGAAAAAATAAGATACCCACCGTAATTATGCCAAGGAGGCAGTATGGATCTCGTAGAACTCGAAGCAAAAACAGTCACCGACCTTCATAAGATCGCGACCGAAGTCGGAATAAAAAGCCCGCAGAAATTTAGAAAAACGGACCTCATCCATAAGATTCTCGAAGAGAAAAACCGTGAAAGCGGAGTGATCTACGGAGAAGGTATCTTCGAGGCCGTCTCGGACGGATTCGGATTCCTCCGGCGCCATGGATACGTCACCAGCCCCGACGATATCTACGTCTCGATCTCTCAATCGAAACGGTTCGGGCTGAGGCCCGGAGACGTCGTGTCCGGCATGGTGCGGCCGCCCAAGGAAAACGAGCGCTACTTCAGCCTCCTGCGGGTGGAATCCATCAACGGCATGAAACCCGAGGAATCGAGGATCAGAAAGAACTTCGACGCCCTCGTGCCGATATATCCGAACTCGAGATTCAGGATGGAGTGCGACCCGCACGACATTTCGACGAGAATCATAGACCTGATCGCCCCGACCGGCAGAGGCCAGCGCGGATTGATCGTCGCTCCTCCTAAAGCGGGCAAAACCATACTACTCAAGAAGATCGCGAACAGCATTTCAACCAACCATCCGGACGTCATCGTGATGGCGCTGCTGATCGACGAACGTCCCGAAGAAGTCACGGACTTCCGCCGCTCGGTCAAGGGCGAAGTCATCAGCTCCACATTCGACGAAAAGCCCGAAAACCACATCGCCGTGGCGGAACTCGTTCTGGAAAGGGCTAAGAGACTCGTCGAAGCGGACAAAGACGTACTGATCCTGCTCGACAGCATAACAAGGCTCGCACGCGCGTACAACCTCGTTGTGCCCCCGAGCGGCCGCACCCTTTCAGGCGGACTCGACCCCAACGCCCTTCACAAACCGAAACGGTTCTTCGGCGCCGCACGCAAACTCGAAAAAGGCGGCTCGCTCACCGTTATCGCAACCGCTCTCATCGAGACTGGCAGCAGACTCGACGAAGTTATCTTCGAAGAGTTCAAGGGAACGGGCAACATGGAACTCCAGCTCAGCCGCGCCCTCGCCGACAAGAGAATCTTCCCGGCCATAGACATAGTGAAGTCCGGCACCCGCCACGAAGAACTCCTTTACACAAAGGACGAACTCGAAAAAATCTGGAAGCTTCGCCGCATAATTCAATCCCTCGACGAGCAACAGTCAACCGAACTCGTCATCGACAGGCTGACTTCCATGAAGACGAACGAGCAATTCCTGAATTCGTTGCAGTACGCCGGTTCGTAAAGATTTTTCGCGGGCGATTGATATTTTACCCGCTCATTGCTAACATATCTTTTTTGGGACTTAATATGCACCAAGAACGAAGCTCTGAAAGGTGGTAAGGAAAGTGAAACCGGAAATACACCCGAAATACTACGATGCGAAAGTCCGCTGCGCGTGCGGGAAAGAGTTCGTGGTCGGATCCACAAAACCCGAGATCCGGCTGGACATCTGCTCCTCATGCCATCCGTTCTTCACCGGAAAGCAGAAATTCGTCGACACCGCGGGCCGCGTCGATAAATACTTCCGAAAGTACGGAGAGGAAGCGCAGAGGAAATTCAAAAAGAAGAAAAAACGGGTCGTCACCGAAGAGGAACTCGCGCGCGAGCTCGAAAATGAAACCGGCGCAGAGGGCCTCGACGCTCTCGACGACGTACTCGCAAGCGAACCCGCTGCCGCGGAACCGGCGAAAGCTCCGGAAGCCGCGGCGGAAAAACCGGCCGAAGGTTAGCCGGCTTTCTAATTCAGAGGCACAAGCCGCCGCAGCCCGGCGGCCGAAAGTGCAAAATACCAAAGCTCCGCCAGTCGGAGCTTTTTTATTGCGCAATGCGCGCGGCGAAAGAATCTGCCGATGAAAAACGACATCCTCAGAAAATTGACTTCGGCCCGCGAAAGATACGCCGAAATAGAGAAAGAACTCTCGAACGCCGGCGCCTCAGCCGGCCCGGACGTACTTAAAACTCTCGGCAAAGAGTTCAACCTCCTCGAAGAGCCGAACAGGCTGTTCCTCGAACACGAATCGTTGACGGCGGAGATCGAAAACTGCCGGAAAAACATCGACTCCGAGCCGGATCCCGAAATGAGAGATCTCTATTCACGAGAAATTGAAAACCTCGAAAGAAAGCTCGCCTCAGTCGGCGAAGCGGCGGAAAAGTTCTACAAACCCGGCGAAGCAGCCGAAACAAGACCGGTCATCCTCGAAATCCGGCAGGGCACCGGCGGCAACGAGGCCGCCCTGTTCGCCGGTGACCTATTCAGAATGTACACCCGTTACGCTGAAAACAAAGGGTGGAAGTACGAGATGATCAACAGCTCGCCCTCCTCTCTCGGCGGATTCAAGGAAGTAATCGTATCCATCCGGGGCGACGGGGCTTACAACCGGCTGCGCTATGAAAGCGGCGTGCACAGAGTCCAGCGGATCCCGATAACGGAATCCGGGGGCAGGATACACACGTCCGCGGCGACGGTGGCCATCCTCATCGAACCGGACGAGGTCGATATCCACATCGACAACTCCGAATTGAAAGTGGACACCTACAGGGCGCAGGGCGCGGGCGGCCAACACGTGAACAAAACCGATTCCGCCATCCGGATAACACACCTTCCAACCGGCATCACCGTGGAATGTCAGGACGAACGCTCCCAACACCAGAACCGCGCGAAAGCCCTGCGGCTCCTCCGCGCGAGACTCCTTCTGGCGAAACAACAGGAACAACAAAACAAACTCGACGAGGAACGGCGCAATCAGGTAGGCTCGGGCGATCGCAGCGAAAGAATAAGAACCTACAACTTTCCTCAGAACCGCGTGACCGACCACAGGTGCGAACTGACCCTGTACCGGCTCGACGCAGTGGTCGAAGGCATACTCGACGTTCTGCTCGATCCACTCCTCGAAAAAATGACGGATCTCGAACTCGACGATCCGGCCCGGAAAGCGGACTGACGATGCAGCTCATGGAAGCGCATAAGATGCT
>JAKLIR010000266.1 GCA_022709505.1 bacterium
CAGGGATTCATGCCTCAGGTTCAAGGGCGAGGAATGCAGCGCGTGCGCGGATTCGTGCGGTTTCGGCGCTGTGGCGTTCGATCAGGAAGACGAGATAGTGGAGAGGAACGCCGGTGCGATTGTGATAGCAACCGGGTTCGGTGTTTTCGATTGTTCTACTCTGTCGAACTACGGGCATGGGAAGCTCGCCAATGTGGTTACGAGTCTTGAACTCGAAAGGATTATCAGCTCCACCGGCCCCACGGAGGGCAACGTGGTGCTGAAGAACGGCGACGTTCCCAAGTCTGTCACCATCATCCAGTGTGTGGGCAGCCGGGATAAGGAAACGAACGATTATTGTTCCGGCGTTTGCTGCCCGAACGCGTTGAAGCTGTCACATCTCTTAAAGAAGAAAATCAGCGATGTTTCAGTGAGTATTTTATATACGGATATGTGTCTTCCCGGGGACCAGAGTCAGGAACTCCTCGTAAAAGTGCTTGAGGAAGGCGCACGGCTCGTGCGTGTCGGTTCGACGAAAGACATAAAAGTCGATGAAGATAAAGGATCGCTTGTAGTCAAATACGTCGATGCGGCGGGCGCGGGGCGAAGTGAAAAATCGGATCTCGTGGTGCTTTCGACCGCGATCATTCCGGGACCGGACACCGCGAGACTCGCCGGTTTGCTATCCGTGAATATGGATTCGAAGGGCTTTTTCTCGAAGATGCACAATCAGATGAACCCGGTGTCCTCGTGCATGAAAGGCGTGTATGTAGCGGGCTGCGCGCAAGGCCCGGCGGATATAAGGAATGCGGTGCTGCAGGGTAAAGCAGCGGCGGGGGAGGTGCTTTCGGCGCTGATACCGGGGGAGAAGTTGGAAGTGGAAACTATCACAACGTGCATCGATTCGGAAAAGTGCAGCGGGTGCAGAATTTGCAATACGATGTGTCCTTATAAAGCAATAAGTTTCGACGAAGAAAAGGGAGTATCCGTAGTGAACGAAGTGTTATGCCGCGGGTGCGGCACATGTGTGGCGGCGTGTCCGAGTGCGGCTGCTTCGAGCAAGCATTTTGACAAGCAGCAGATATTTGCGGAGATATCGGGGGTGCTTATATGAGTGAATTTGAGCCGAAAATAGTAGCTTTCCTCTGCAATTGGTGTTCATACGCGGCGGCGGATTCGGCTGGAACGAGCCGGAAAGCCTATCCGGCGAACATTCGCGTGATAAGGGTTATGTGCAGCGGAAGGGTGGAACCCGACTTTATTCTGAAAGCATTCAAAGAGGGCGCGGACGGAGTGCTTATCTGCGGTTGTCATCCGGGAGACTGTCATTATTTGGAAGGCAATTACAAAACGGAACGAAGAGCGGCTCTGCTTCATACGCTTCTTGATCAGTTCGGTATAGAGCCGGAGCGTTTCAGACTTGAATGGATTTCAGCCTCGGAGGGAGAGAGGTTTGTAACGGTCATGGCTGAAATGGTTGAAAAGATAAAAAGCATCGGGCCGATGAGGCTTGAATTGAAGGCCGTAAATTGAATACGGGAGAGTGAAGATGTCAGATAAAGCGAAGATGAAGATAGGTATATATTGGGCGGCCTCATGCGGCGGCTGCGACGTTGTCACAACTCATATCAATGAGAAGATTCTCGACCTTATCGAAGTCGCCGACATCGTGTTTTGGCCGTGCGCCATGGATTTCAAATACGACGATCTCAGACAAATGGCGGACGGAGAAATGGATGTTTGTCTCTTCAACGGGGCGATACGCAATTCGGATCATGAGGAATTGGCGGAGTTGATAAGGAAGAAAAGCAAGGTCTTGATCGCATTCGGATCATGCGCCTGTTTCGGAGGAATACCCGGACTGTCGAATGTTACCACCGCAGAGGAGTCCATCAGACGCGCTTATCTGGAAGAGCCGACGACGTTGAATCCGGAAAAAGTCTTGCCCCGGCTCGAAGTGCGAGCGCCTGAAGGCGATCTGACACTCCCGCGGATATGGGATACGGTGCATACCTTGAAACAGGTTGTGGATGTTGACTACTTCGTGCCCGGTTGCCCTCCGACCGCGGAGCTTACCGGCTCGGCCGTCGATGCGATAATCAGCGGAAAACTTCCGCCCGCCGGCTCGGTGATAGCAGGGAACAAGGCTTTGTGCGATGAATGCGATAAAGTCAAAAAGAATGAGATGAGAATGATAGAGTTCAAGGCGCCATGGGAGACCGAGATCGATCCCGAACAGTGTTTAATGGAGCAGGGGATAGTGTGCAGCGGGCCCGCGACTCGTTCGGGGTGCGGCGCGCAATGCACGAAGGTGAACATGCCTTGCCGCGGGTGTTTCGGCCCGCCGGACGGGGTTGAGGATCAGGGCGCGGCGCTCCTCGGCGCAATAGCTTCCGTCGTGTCGCCGCCCGCCGGAAAGTCCATCGATGATGTTTTTTCCGGACTGCGGGATCCGCTCGGTTTGTTCTATCGTTTCAGTCTCGCGGATTCGATGCTTCGCAGAACGAAAATTTCAAAATGAGGTTAGTCAACAATGAATAAGATCACAATTGATCCGGTGACCCGTCTCGAGGGGCATGGAAAGATCGATATATTTCTGAATGACGGCGGTGAAGTCGAAAACGCTTATTTTCAGGTTCCTGAATTCAGAGGATTCGAACGATTTTGCGAAGGCAGGCCGGCTGGCGAACTTAACAGGATAACTCCTCGAATATGCGGAGTTTGTCCATGGGCGCACCACATGGCCTCAACAAAATGTCTCGACGATCTTTATAAGGTCGAACCTCCTCCGACAGCGAAAAAATTACGTGAAATGGCGTACTCAATATATTCGTTTTACGACAAGATAATAAATTTCTATTTTCTCGCGGCGCCGGATTTCGTGGTGGGATCCGATGCTCCCGCAGCGGAGAGAAACATAGTAGGCCTTATAAATCGGGTGGGCGTAGAGATCGGGAAAAAAGTCATTGCAACGTACAAGGATTCGCAGAAATTGCTTGAACTGCTCGGAGGCAGAACGATCCATCCCGTCTGGGGATTGCCCGGAGGAGTGAGCAAAGGCATAACCGATGAACAGCGAAAAGAGATAGCTGAGAAATGTCGCGAATATGTGGATTTTGCCCAGTATTCAATCGGCATATTCCATGATCTCGTGCTTGCGGAAAAGAAGCACGTCGATGTAATAGTCGGCGATGTGTATAACATGAAAAGCTACTACATGGGGCTTGTTGACGAAGACAACAAAGTGAATTTCTATGACGGACATATACGCGTCGTGGATCCGGATGGAAAGGAATTCGCGAGGTTCCATCCCCGGGATTACATGGATCACATCGAGGAGATAGTGCTGCCATGGACGTATTTGAAATTTCCATATCTTAAGAAAGTCGGCTGGAAAGGGATTGTGGATGGCAAGGAAAGCGGCCTGTACAGGGTGG
Source organism: bacterium (assembly GCA_022709505.1). Classification (GTDB taxonomy): domain Bacteria; phylum UBP15; class UBA6099; order UBA6099; family UBA6099; genus JAKLIR01. The sequence continues at coordinate 3,417 of JAKLIR010000266.1, forward strand.
CGCCTCTCGGCAGGTTGAATGCGTCCGATGGGATGGCGACGCCTCTCGCGCAAAAGGAACATGACAGGATGTACGATACTCTCGGGGGAAAACCGGCGCACCATACGCTTGCGTTTCATTGGGCGCGATTGGTTGAACTTTTGTATAGCGCCGAACGAGCGCTCGAACTCGCGGAAGACGCTGAAACATCGGGTGCGTGCATTCGCAACGTCCCTGAGAACACGCCGTCGGAAGGAGTAGGAGTTGTGGAAGCTCCGCGAGGGACTCTTTTCCATCATTTTTGGACCGACGAGAACGGCATTGTCCGCAAGGTGAACTTAATAGTTGCGACGGGGAATAATTACGGAGCTATGTGTTACAGCATAAAAAGAGCGGCATCGAAGCTGATAAAGGACGGGAAGCCCGGACCGGAGCTGCTCAATATGGTTGAGATGGCGTTTCGCGCGTATGATCCGTGTCTTGCTTGCGCAACTCATACTCTTCCGGGGCATACGCCTCTCATTGTGACGATCCGTGATTCGAAAGGCGAAGCATTGGAAGTTGTGGAACGATGATATGTTCGCTATGGCGTACACGGCTGAATAATACGGCGGGTTTCCATGTCTGACAAACAAGACGATATTAAGACCCTGATAATCGGAATGGGAAATATCATCATGTCGGACGACGGCGTCGGAATTCGAATCGCGCGTGTTTTATCGGATCGTTTGTCAGGAAAGCAAGATGTCGATGTGAGAGAAACTCCGCTCACGGGTATGAATCTCGTGACAATGATTGAAGGCTATGAAACAGCAATAATAATCGATGCCATAAAAACCGTTGAACCGGCGCCGGGGGTTTTGCACAAGTTCGACCTCGATGAGCTCGCGCTGACGATGCACATAACATCTCCGCATGGGACGAATCTTTATACGGCCGTGGAGCTCGGCAGACGTTGCGGATTGAAGATGCCCCGAAAAATTACAATATTCGGGATTGAGATAGAGGACGCCACGGTCTTTTCGGAAGAGTGTACGCCGGTCATCGAGAGCAGACTGTCTGCTATAGCCGACGAGATCATGAAACAACTGTAAAATATATTCCGTTATTAATTTCACACCGGATTTGTCGTTGGGATTCGCAATAACATGAAAAGGAAAGTGGTTGTAATCAGAAGAGCTTCAGTATGAAAAAAGTTCCGGCTGAAACAAGAGCGGAAGCCGGGATGGTGAGGACCCACGCCCACACGATCCGGCGGGCCACTGTCCAGCGCACTGAAGACAACCCGCGGGTCGAGCCAACGCCCATGATAGCTCCTGTGATGATGTGGGTGGTGCTTACCGGAATACCGAAGGCCGTGGCGCCGAATATTGTTATCGCTCCGGCGGTCTCGGCGGCGCATCCGCCGACCGGCTGAAGCTTCGTGATTTTCGTTCCCATTGTTTTTACTACCTTCCAGCCGCCCATCATGGTCCCGAGCCCGATTGCTATGTGGCATGCCATGATCACCCACCACGGAATGTAGAAAGTCGAACCGAGTTTGCCTGTGGAGAAAAGAAGGATTGCTATGATTCCCATGGCCTTCTGAGCATCATTGGTCCCGTGCCCGAGACTGTATAACGCCGCGGAAACAAGTTGCAGCTTCCTGAAAAGTTTATCGACCTTCTGAGCGTTGTACCGCCTGAACAACCAGTAGATGATTATCATGTTGACGAAACCGAATACGAGGCCGATCAACGGTGCTATGAAAATGAATGAAACGATTTTTG
>JAKLIR010000267.1 GCA_022709505.1 bacterium
CAATTGCTTAAAGGAGCCAACGGCATGAGGAACGCCAACCTGCTCGGTCTCGCCATGAGCATTGCTTTCGTGATCTTCATGTTCCTTGTGATAATACAGGTTCGGGCGGGACAGAAGAAGCACGGCGGTGTCGGAGCTTCGTGAGTCGCGGAACAGCCATTGAGGTGAACGGATGAAAAAGAAACTTCTTGTAACCGGGGCGAAAGGTTTCGTCGGCGGGAGCATAATCAGGCAGGCCGGGGAGGAATGGGAGACTCACGCGATAGTCAGAGGCGAGATTCCCTCCGGCTTCGCGAACATAACATGGCGTTTGCTTGATCTTAACGACGAAGCGGGAGTTGAGAAGGTATTCGACGATATAAGGCCCGATGCCGTGATACATGCGGCGGCGGCGGCGGATATAGATTTCTGCGAAAAGAACAGGGAAGCGGCTTACGCAACAAATGTGGGGCTGACGCAACGGATCGCCCGATTGTGCTCCGCGACGGGTGTGCGGCTTGTTCACTGTTCGACGGACACTGTGTTCGACGGCGAAAAAGGGCTGTATAAGGAGTCCGATCCGCCGGGACCGGTGAACTACTATGCCGAGACAAAGGTGGAAGCGGAACGTATCGCCGTGTCTGAAAATGAGAATACCGTCGTGCCGCGGTTGTCGCTTGTTATGGGACTGCCGCTGCTTGGTGGGGGAAACTCGTTTCTTTCAAGAATGATCGCATCTCTCAAAGAAAGCAAACCCGTGGGCGTTCCCGAGGATGAAATAAGAACGCCCGTGGATGTCATAACGCTCGGCGCGGCTCTGCTCGAACTCGCGGGAGGCGTTTTCAGAGGTTTCGTTCATCTTGCGGGCAACGACAGGATGAACCGATATGAAATGAGTCTTCGGATAGCGGACCGGCTCGGTTTTCCGCGCGATCTGATAGTTTCGAAAAATTCGTGCGGAATTCCCGGAAGGGCGAAAAGACCGGTGGATGTTTCCATGGACAATTCGCTGGCGCAATCGATTTTGAAGACAAAGATGCTCGGACTCGAGGCCGGGCTCGAGCGTGTTCTTAATTTCGATAAAGGAGAGAGGCAATGAGCGAAATCAAATACGATCTCCAAATCCAATTTGGAACCGAATACGGCCCTGAAGAGGAGAAAGCCATAGTTGAAACCCTGAGAAAGAATGCGCCGACGAGCGGGAATGCCTGCATACAATTTGAGAAGGATTTTGCCGAATACTGCGGAACAAAATTCGCGCGGGCAACGAGCAACGGCACGGCGTCTCTCTTTCTTTCCATGCTGGCGCTCGGAGTGGGGCCCGGAGACCGCGTGCTCACGACTCCCGTCACGTGGATCGCCACCGCCGCGGCCGCGACGACTCTCGGCGCGGAGGTCGATTTCGTTGACATTGATCCAGTCACGTACAACATTGATCCGGAGAAGCTGAAAGATAAAATAACGCCGAACACGAAAGTTGTCGCCCCGGTGCATCTTTACGGCCAATGCTGCGACATGGATGCGATCATGGGGCTTGCGGAGAAGCACGGCTTCGCCGTGGTGGAGGACGCCTGTCATACAGTCGGAGGAGAATATAAAGGCCGCAAAGCCGGCGCGATCGGCGCAACCGGATGCTTCAGCTTCCACGAACAAAAAAACATGTCAACCCTCGGCGAGGGCGGCATGATCGTCACGGACGACGCGGCGCTTTTCGAAAAGATCGCGCTTTACAGGTCTCACTGCACGCGCGTTTACGGGAAAAGCACGAAATACTGCAGCCTCGACGAAACGAAATTCCCTAAAGGGAAGCGTTTCTGGTGGCAGGATTTCGACGACACCGGTTACAACTTCCGAATGACCGACATTCAAGCCGCGGTCGGGATAATTCAATTGAAGAAGCTCGACGAACTCAATCAGCGCCGTATCGACAATGCGGCCTATCTGACTGCGGGACTGAGCGATGTCCCCGGCCTGACGCTTCCGAAAGTCATGCCCGATTGCAAGCATGTCTTTCACCTCTATCCCGTGCAGATCGACGCGGATGTTTACGGAATGAACAAGGAAGATTTCGTATATACCATGCTGAACGAGCGCGGGATAAAAGTCGGGACGCACTACATACCGTTGCACTGGACCACCGCGTTTCAGAAACGTGGATTCAGGAAGGGGCAGTTCCCCGTCGCGGATTCCGTCGCCGAGCGGATAGTCACGCTGCCGATCAATCCGAGGCAGACGCGCGAAGCTCTCGACTATCTCATCGAAAGCATCAAGGCGTTGAAGAAGTGAATCGCGACTCGCGGGATCGCGCGGCCGGGGTTTGTCCCCGCGGACACCCGGGCGTATTTCATCTCACATATATCGGATTGGAAAATATCCATTGCAGGTTTTTCTTTCCCTTGGACTTGTAGGCCTCAACCCTGTAAACTCCCTTTTCCTTAAGGTCGATGGAAAGAGTTTTCCCCGTTGTTTCTTGGATCACCGCGCCGTCTTTCAAGAGTTGAATTTTAGCATCGTCGGGAACGCTGACGTCGAGTTTTGAAGGAGTCTTCGGATCGAGAGTGAATTCGTCTCCCATGATCGCGACGGTCTTTCCGTCGGTGGCGGTCAGGGAAAATCCGCGGCAGGCGCCGAAGACGTCGAAGCAGACATACGCATGGCCTTTTTTGAAGGCGTCGAGTACGCCGGCCTCATTCAGTTCCATCAGGAAAAGGTGCGTGCTGACAAGTCCGTAGCTACGCTCGTACGTGTCGAGTTGGTATCCGTTATAGATCACGTTCTCGTGGGAATCGTTCGCGGCGAAACCGGTCGCCCGTTGTTTTTTCAGAATCTCGTCCCAAATCTTTAAGTAATACGTCGGCTTATCGAGGATGCTCAGCCACACGCGGTCCGGGTCTTTCGAGAGGAGCGGCACGAGCGCGATCGTTTTGTCTATCTTGCCGTCGAGTATCGCGTCGTAATGAGTGTTGTAGATTTCCATGCCGTCGAAACGCTCTATATTGAAATCGGGAAAATCCTCGAGATGAGAAAGAGCCGCGATCCCGCCTTGAGCATGTGTTTCATCGATGACGCCCTGTCTGTCTTTAGCCGCCACGTTTTCCTTAAGGTCCAGCCCGAGGAAGTTGCCGCCGTCGCGGGTAATCTCAGCTCCCGGAAGGAAAAGTATCCCGCCGTGAAAACCTTTCAGGCCGTGGTTGACGGAATACGGGGATGGATGGTCTGTCATTAGTATGAAATCGATGCCCGCAGTTTTCGCCGCCTGTATCACGCGGGCAGGTGTTCCCCAACTGTCGTGTGAAAGATATGAATGCGCGTGGATTACGCCTTTGTAGTCGCCGTATCCCATCTCCTCGATCTTTGACGCCGGCTTTTCCGGTGATCCGGGAGGCCCGACCGGCGGATTTGTCGCGGCGGGAACACCTTTCGGAGGCGTCTCAGGCGCATCTTGCGAGGCCTGACATGTCACTGATATAAAAGTCAGGATCGCGAAAAGCATCATCACCTGAAAAATAAATCCCTTTAAAAACCCCTTCATTCCCGCACCTCCGTTTTTCATAATTTCATCGCTCAATATTATAGTTCAATTTTTTTTAAGCAGCCCGAGAAATCATATTTATCCTGAGCGCAATGAGGACTTTTTTTCGCGTTGTTTGATAAGGTTTGCCGAGTTGGCGATTGTTTTGGTATAATCAAACGGTCAACGGAAGAGATTTACGCATTGGCAACGGAAAGATTTGCTGGACGAAATGAAATAGTTCAAAAACCCGGAAAGGGAGGAGCCACGAAAATGGGGAGACGAGGTGTCGGAAGAGGATTTGCAAAAAGGTATTTGGTTCTAAGTTTATCATTTTTGTTTGTCATGGCGGCGGCGGGGGTGAAGCTTGCGCCGGCGGCTGATGAAAAACCCGTATATATGGACCCATCGGCTCCGATTGAGAAGAGGATAGCCGATCTATTGCCGAGGCTGACGCTCGAAGAAAAGATCGGCATGATCCACGGGGACCGCAAACTGAACACTGCAATGGACAACACGCCCGTCATGCGGCTCGGTATCCCGCGGCTTGCGATGACCGACGGCCCGCACGGAGTCCGAATGGACACTTCGACCGCGTTCCCTCCCGGGGTTTCTCTCGCGTCAACATGGAATGAGAATCTCATCGGGCAGGTGGGCGCGGCTATCGGCCGCGAGACGCTCGCCAAGGGCAGGACGGTGATCCTCGGCCCGTGCGTGAACATCCACAGATTCCCGTTCGGAGGCCGCAATTTCGAAAGCTACTCCGAAGACCCCTACCTCGCGGGTAGAATCGCGGTGGGTTACATCAAGGGTGTTCAGAGCCAGAACGCGGTGGCCACGGTCAAACATTACGCCGTCAATAATCAGGAACATGAGCGCGGAACGATCAGCGTGGAGATAGACGAACGCACTTTGCGTGAAATCTATCTGCCTCAGTTTGAAGTCGCTGTGAAAGAGGGCGGATCTCTGGCGTTGATGTGCTCGTATAACAGGATCAACGGAGTGTACGCTTGTGAAAACAAGCATATCCTCACCGACATTCTCAAAGACGAATGGGGTTTTAAAGGCGTCGTAATGTCGGACTGGGGAGCGACGCACAGCACGATAGAGACTGCTATGGCCGGTATGGACATCGAGATGCCTTTCGGAGACTACACGGGCGACAAGCTTCTCGAAGCGGTGAAGGCTGGAAAGGTCCCGGAATCCGTGATCGACGACAAGGTAAGCCGCATCCTCTACGTGATTTTCAAAATAGGGCTTTTCGACAGGAAGATAAACATTAACGGAGACTGGGTCGATTCCCCCGAGCACAGAGCGATCGCGCTCGACGCAGCGAGGGAGGGAATAATCCTTTTAAAGAACAAGGGAGACGTGCTTCCCATCGATAGAAACAAGGTTAAGTCGATAGCGGTGATAGGCCCGAACGCGGCTGTGGCGCGGGTCGGCGGCGGCGGAAGTTCGGAAGTCACTCCCAACTACAGGGTGTCCCCGCTCGAGGGGATTTTCAAACAAGCCGGAAATGTGAAGGTGACATTCGAACCCGGGTGCGACAGCATGGCGCCCATAGACTATGAAATCATTCCGGCTTCGTCTCTCATTCCCGAAAACGACGTGGGCGGTGATTTCGGGCTTCGAGCGGAATATTTCACGAATGTG
>JAKLIR010000268.1 GCA_022709505.1 bacterium
TATTGGCTTCCTGCCAGTATATGGTCGAAAGTTATACGGGATCGGCGTGGATCACAACGAGAAGTTGGGAGTTGAGAACATGTAATGTCACAGCGTCGGCTAACATAACGGTCGGCGTGGTAGAGGATTGCAGAGATGCTGGAACCGACACCTGCCGCGTAACTGTAATGGCGGGAGACGCCGCTACCAATTACGCTACCGCGTCGAGACTCTTCAGTATCGCGATATCCGGCGGAGGCGACACAACGCCGCCGTCCCAGATATCGTTGGTTAACGACGGAGTCGGACCGGATATTGTCTATACAAAGTCAACGACGACGTTGTCGGCCCACTGGTCGTCATCCACGGATGTTGAATCCGGAGTTTCGAACTACTGGTATGCGATCGGAACAACTCCCGGAGCTACGGATGTTGTTCCTTTCACCGACGCGGCCACGGCTACCTCCTTCTCGAGAAACGGACTTACGCTAACCGAAGGCGCGACTTACTATACAACGGTGCAACCGCAAAACGGGGCGGGGCTGTTTGCGACGCCGACGGCATCCAACGGCATCACGGTTGACTACACGCCTCCGGTTGTTCAAATCAACAATCCGCCCGCTTCGGCGACCATGAGCACGTCATTCATGACGGACGTCTCGGATGTCGATTCAATAACCGTGTCATGCAGCAGTTGCGAGTACATGGTGGAAAGCTACGACGGAGCATCGTGGGTGACGACCAAGGCATGGGCGCTACGCGGCTGCAATTCCGCCGCTTCCGCGCCTGTAACAGTGGGAGATGGGATGGACTGCCGGAATGTCGGTACGGATAAATGCCGGGTGACAGTCAGATCGACCGACCTTGCGAATAATACGGCAAGCGATGTCGTAAGGTTGTTCAGCATATCTTACGGCGGTGCGACTGACACTACGCCGCCCTCACAGATATCGTCCGTTTATGACGGACTGGGAGCGGATATCGCGTACTCGACATCCTCGACGGTGCTCTCCGCGAATTGGACGCCCGCGGCGGATATGGAGTCGGGAATCCTTCGTTACTGGTACGCGATCGGAACAACACCCGGCGGAACAAACGTCATAAACTGGACTGATAACGCAACGTCAACAAACTTCACAAGGACGGGCGCTTTCAATGATAGCATGTACTACGTTTCAGTAAGACCGGAAAACGGCGCGGGATTGTTCGCCACGCCAACGGTTTCAAACGGCCTCGTCATTGACGCTTTGCCTCCGGTTCTTGCGATCTCCTATCCATTGAACAACGCGGATGTCGGCGGAAACATTATCATAATGGGCACGGTCATGGACTCGGCGCTCGTCGGCTGGAGTCTCTCCTTCGCACCTCAAGACGCGATAAACCCGGTGTGGGTCGGGATTGCGAGCGGATCCATGCCGTTCTCCTCGACAACGATCGCAACGTGGAACGCGACGCAATTGAACGGATTATATACATTGAAACTCGAAGCCGGCGATATGAATGGAAGAACATCACAGTTAACTGTGAACGTATCCGTCGGTTCATCAGTCAGTGTTTCAGGCATTGTGCCGAGATTCAAATGGATCATGATGAGCGTCCCGGCTGACCCCGTTCCGAGCGCGCCTTCGGCAATGTTCGGTCAAGGTGAATATAAAGTTTACAGATGGGATCCGACAGCTTCGGATGATCTGTATGTGAGCAAATACCGCTCACCGCTTGCTCTCGCTCCCGGATTCGGTTTCTGGATCAAGTCATACTATAACGATCTCACATACGCATATAACGGTAAACCGGTTCCGACCACGCAGGAGTTCGCTGTTGGATTAAGGACCGGCTGGAACCAGATAGGCGTACCCTTGATGAAGGATTACTCGTGGTCAACGGTAAAAGTCAGAGACGGCGCAAACGTTTACTCCATGGCCGACGCGGTGAGCCTCAATCTCATCAACGGAATGCTTATGTGGTACGACAGCGAAGCGAGATCGTGGAGGCAGGGCGATCCGGCAACCGTCATACGCCCGCAGGTCGGCTATGAAGTCATGGCGTACAAAGACATCGAACTTCTGTTCGATCCGAACGGAGGCGCCGGCGGCGGTCTCACGAGAATGGTTCGAAGACCTTTCGACTTCAGGATTAAGATTTCCGCATCCACGCCCGGTTCGGCGGACATAGACAACTTCTTCGGCGCCGCGGCGGACGCATCGGAAGGTTTCGACACGGTTTATGATCTCGACGAGCCGAACATCGCTCCCGGTGACAGCTACGTTTCACTTTACTTCACCGGCTCTAATCAGGCTTCGCGGCTCGCTAACGACATACGTTCGGCGGCGGCGGTTCAATCAACCGCTGCTCAGCAGAACTGGCAGTTCAATGTAGCAACTAACGACACCGGGGAGACGATGACCCTTAATTGGGATTCACAGTCGCTCCCGTCGGGCTACCAATTCACACTTGTTGATCTCGAAACGGGCACAAGGATAGATATGTCCGCGATCGATTCATACTCTTATGTCGTGACAGGCGCTCAAACGGCTTCCGGCCCGAGATTCAGGATCGAAGTGGTGAAGATAGCCGCCGGAGCTGTTACGAAGAATTTCACTCTGAAGTCCGGATGGAACCTGATTTCAGCTCCTATGGAACCCGCGATCACTTCCGCGCTCTCACTGCTCGGGAAATACCTGCCGATGCTCAACGTTTATCAGTTGACCGGCGGAAAGGCATACGTTGCCGAAAGCGCCGACATTCAAGCCGGACTCGGCTACTGGGTGTATGTCGCCGCCGACACCGAAATCAGCATATCGGGCGTTCAGGTGACGAGTGCAACGACCGTTCCTCTTTCGGCGGGATGGAATCTCATCGGGAATCCGTTCAGCTCCGAGATAGCGTGGGCTGATAACATCAAGTTCGTTTGCGACCGGAACAATTACGCGCTGTCGCAGGCGATCGCGGCCGGACTGACCGATGGGAAGATATTCGAATTCACCGGCGCTGGATACGCACCGGCATCCGTAATGGAGCCTTGGAAGGGCTACATCGTGAAATCAGCCTCGTCGTGCGATCTGGAGATTTCTAATTAATGGAAAATAATTTCAATCACCGCCCGAGGCTTTACCGCTTCGGGCGGTTTTTTTTAGTCCTAATTACGCTTGCGGCGTTCGCTACGGCCGCATCCGGTTGCGGCGGCGGAGGTGGTGGAAGCGCCGCTTCCTCGACCGTCATCACAACCCCGGGAACCAATCCCGGCCTTTCATTTACCAGTCCCGCGAGCGCGACTCAGATGTCGGATGTGGATTTCAGGGCGGAAACTTTTTACATAGAGATCAAGCATACCGCCGCGCTTCGTTCAGGCAGCCTCGTTGTTAATTTTTCAATGGACGGTGGAACACCAACGAACATAGCAAGCTATTTCTCCGAATATAACAGCACGACCCTTCGAACCAACAGCCAGTTCTATAATTTTACGAGAAGCCTATTCGACCTCGCTACCAACGACAGCACGAGAAGAATGACGGTAAATGCTTCCGCAAACAGTTCGGACGGTGGTTCGGGTTCGGCGACACCACTATATTTCGAAGTGCTGCCGGCAGCCGCGCCGCCGCCGCCCCTGAGTCCATAAAATACGCCCAAGTGTCAATGCCATGATATCGGAATTAAATGACGGAATTATCCGGATTCGTCGGTATAGGGAAAACGACGCGGAAGCAGTATGCGAGGCTGTTCTTGAATCGAAGGACAAGCTCTCACCTTGGCTTCCGTGGTGCCGGCCCGGATACTCGATCGAAGACAGCAGGACGTGGGTATCCGGAAGAGCGGATGCATGGAACAGGGGAGAAGAGTACGATTTTATCATAGAAGAAATAATCACACCCGGTTTGGTGGGCGGTTGCGGAATTAATTTAATCGATGCGAACAACATAAGGGGCAACATCGGGTATTGGGTTAGAAATAGTAGGAGCGGGCAAGGATTCGCATCGAGAGCCGCCGTGCTTATCGCTCGCTTCGGTTTTGAGGCGCTCGGCTTGAAAAGGCTCGCGATAATCGCGGCGGTTGAAAACAAGGCGAGCAGGAGAGTCGCCGAGAAATCAGGCGCCGAATTTGACGGCGTCCTTAGAAATTATTTCCGGCTTCACGGCGTTCAGCACGACGCGGCGTGTTATTCCTTTATCCCGGAAGATTTCAGTTGAAAAGTGTTTTTATTCCGAGAAAGCCTGCTCGTTTTATTCGACGAGATGTTAATATGTTGATTTTGCCAATCAAGCTCGTTAAAATCAAACATGGCGATTTGATGATCGCAATATAAGCCCGTTCATTCGCGGGGAAACATCGTTGCAAGGGCGTGAAATGTCTTCCGATAATCAGTTAGGAAAAAAGAGAATACTCGTCGTTGATGACGAACAGGAAGTACGCGACCTGATTACCGATATACTTTCGGATAAATATGTCGTCCTTGCCGCGTCAACGGGGCAATACGCGCTCCACATACTTGAAAAAGAGAAAGTCGATCTGGTGTTGCTCGATATAGCGCTGAAGGACGAACTCGACGGACTCAAAGTCCTTCGCTATCTGAGAAATAAACCGGAGACGAGAATCGTTCCCGTCTGCATGCTCACATGCATAACATCGAGAAGCGTGCAGCAGGACGCACGAAGGCTCGGTGCGAACGAATATATCGAAAAACCTTTCAAGATTGAATACCTGATTTCAAAAGTTAACGAACTTCTCATCGAATCAGCTTGATACGCCTTGTATCTCATGTTTTTTTCGATTCCGGCCTAATTTAGTGAAAATGCAGGTTGTGATTTCGCATCTTATGTGAAATTGCACCGGTTCGCCGAATTAAAGCGGATTCGGGATTGATTGCATACAATGTGAAAATATTTATGGGAATATCACCAACTGTCGCTCGCGCCGCCGCCGCCGCTGTCTCCGCCGCCGCCGAAATCACTGTCGGACCCTGAATCGCCGCTCGACCCGGAATCTGAATCGAAACCGCTTCCATCCGAAGTTCCGGTGGAATTTGCTTTTATCCATCCTATCTTCATACCGATGATGAAAAACGTGATCATGAAAATAATAATGGCTATTACCATGAACATCATGGAGAAAGAGCCTTTTACGAAGTCCTTTACGAGACTTCCGTTACCCGGCGTCG
>JAKLIR010000269.1 GCA_022709505.1 bacterium
AAAAGAGTTATCCGGAATTCGATAGGTCGAGACTGAGAGTGGAGCCGCTGTCGGAGCGGGAGCACGACATCGATCTCAGCCGGATAATGGATGTCGCGCCGACGATGTGGGAAAACGGAGCGATCGGAAAAGTCGCTGAAAAGATACTGGAGGCGAAGGCGGCGGGCGCGGCAGTGATAATGATGGCGGGCGCGCATGTGATAAGAGCCGGAGTACAGAGATACGTCATCGACATGATGGAGCGCGGGTGGATTACTTGTCTTGCCATGAACGGCGCGGGAGTGATCCACGATTATGAATACGCCCTGATCGGGGCGACGACGGAAAGTGTCGCGAAGTACGTGAAGGAAGGCCGTTTCGGTTTGTGGAGTGAGACGGGCGCGATAAACGACATCGTGGCGGAAGCGGCCGCGGGCGGGGAAGGGCTTGGAGAAGCCGTTGGCCGGGTGATCGCGTCCAGCGGATTTCCGAACGCCGGGATCAGTCTTCTCGCGGCGGCGTGGCGGCTCGGTATTCCCGCGACGATCCACGTGGGGATCGGCTATGACATAGTTCATGAACATCCCAACTGCGACGGCGCGGCGTACGGCGCGACGAGCTATAGGGATTTCCTGCGGTTCGTAGCGGTGGTCGAGAAAATGAGCGGCGGCGTTGCGATGAATTTTGGAAGTGCGGTCATGGCGCCGGAGATTTTTCTAAAAGCATTATCCATGGCGAGAAATGTCGCGGGCGGCGACGAAATAAGTTCTTTCACAACGCTCGTCTGCGATCTGAAAGAGCTTCCGGCGGATTTCCGAGAGACACCGTCGAAAAACGATCCGCTGTACTATTTCAGGCCGTGGAAGACCATGCTCGTGCGTACGGTCTCCGGCGGCGGCGGCAGCTTTTACGTGCGCGGGGATCATCGAGTGACGATTCCGGGACTTTGGACGTCGCTCGATTCGCTCGAAAGGACGAACTGATATGAACGGCTGGAACACTCATATAGACAGGCTGAAAAAAATACTTGAATCAATGACGGTCACGGACTCGTCGGCCGCGAGGCTCGACCCCGAAGCTGCGATGACTCTTTGGAAGGACCTCACGCACACTATACGCGAAAAAGGGAAAACGATCTATTTCATAGGAAACGGCGCGAGCGCTTCGATGGCGAGCCACATCTCCGCGGACATCGAGAAGAACTACCACGTGAGGGCGGAGGTTTTCACCGATCTGTCTCTCATAACGGCGATCGCCAACGACATGGGTTATGATGAAATATTCGCGGAGCCGATCAGGAGAAAAGTTTGCACTGGCGACATGCTTGTGGCGATAAGCAGTTCTGGCCGGTCCGAGAACATCCTCAAAGCGGCGGCGGAGGCGAAGAGCCTCGGCGGAACGGTCGTGACTCTGTCGGCGATGGACGGCGGCAACCCGCTACGCGCGATGGGCGATCTTAATTTTCACGTGCCGGCGGCGACATTCGGTCTCGCCGAGACTTGCCACGCGGCGATCCTTCATTACTGGATCGATCTAATGACGCTCTGATTGCGCGGCTGGCGAAAGATTGGAGAACGACATGGGCGGAAAAGAAACGGTGCTTGTGACGGGGGGCGCGGGCTATGTCGGCTCGGTGCTCGTTCCGAAACTCCTGTCTGCGGGCTACAGGGTTAAGGTGCTCGACCTTTACATCTACGGCGATGACGTTCTATCGTCTGTGAAAGGGAACAGCGATCTGATCGAAATAAAGGGCGATATCAGGAACGCCGATCTTCTCGACGGCATTCTCGAAGACTGCGATTCGGTGATCCATCTCGCCTGCATCTCGAACGATCCGAGCTTCGAACTCGATCCCGATCTCGGCAGATCAATAAATTACACGGCCTTCATGCCGCTGGTCGAGCTTTCCAAAAAACGCGGAGTGAAAAGGTTCATCTTCGCATCGAGTTCGAGTGTTTACGGGGTGAAGGAAGAGGACAATGTGACGGAAGACCTGCCCCTCGAACCGCTCACGGATTATTCAAAGTACAAGGCGCTTTGTGAGGAAGTTCTCTTGAGAGAGGCAACCGATGATTTCGTTGTGAATATTCTGCGACCCTCGACGGTCTGCGGATATTCCCCTCGCCTGCGCTTGGACCTTACGGTCAACATCCTTACAAACCATGCGATCAACAAAGGCGTCATCACAGTGTTCGGCGGCGATCAGAAGAGGCCGAACATTCACATAGACGATGTCACCGAACTTTACGTGAACTTGCTCAGTTTTCCGGCGGAAAATATTCACAAAAAGATTTTCAACGCCGGTTATGAAAACCACACGGTGGGGGAGATCGCCGCGATAGTTAACCGGGTTCTCGGCGGCAACATCGAAATCAAATTCACCCCGAGCGATGACAACCGCTCTTATCACGTCTCTTCTGAGAAGATCAAGCGGGAGCTGGGGTATGTCGCCGGGAGAACGATAGAGGAAGCGGTCGAAGGGCTAAGGGCCGCGTTTGCTTCCGGTCTTGTCCCGGATCCGATGAATGATATCAGGTACTATAACATCAAAACGATGCAGGCCATTAAACTGAAATGATGCGCGCCGTGCGGAAAGCTTGAATGGACGAAAAGCGAAAAAAAGAGCTTGAGAGGGTCGCCGCGATCGTGAGAGGCGAGGTGATCGGGATGTCGCACAGGGCGAAATCCGCGCATCTCGGCTCATGCTTGTCTTGCGTCGATATCCTTACGGCGCTTTACTGGGAGGCGCCGGGTATGGACCCCGGGGACGCAAGCGACCCTGAAAGGGACAGGTTCATTTTCAGCAAGGGACATGCGGCGATGGCGCTTTACGCTGTTCTCGCGGAGAGAGGTTTTTTCCAGAAGGAAAAGCTCGCGTCCTTCGGAGAGCCCGGATCGGGCCTTGCCGAGCATCCGCTCCCCGGCGGTGTTCCGGGGGTGGAGCTGGCGACCGGATCTCTTGGGCACGGACTTCCCGTGGGGCTCGGCATGGCTATGTATGCAAAGATCGCCGGGTTTGATTTCAAGGTGTTTGTTCTTATGAGCGACGGCGAGTGCAATGAAGGCTCCGTGTGGGAAGCGGCGTTGACAGCGCCGGCGAACCGCGCTGACAACCTCACCGTGATAGTGGATTTCAACAAGTGGCAGGCGACGGGCAGGAGTTGCGAAATAACTTCGCTCGCGCCTCTCGCCGATAAGTGGCGAGCGTTCGGTTGGAGCGTGGTCGAGGTGGACGGTCATGATATTGCCGCGCTCTCGGACGCTCTGAAAAGCGCGGGCGGAACAGGGAAGCCGCTCGCGATCATAGCCGACACGATCAAGGGCAAGGGCGTGTCGTTCATGGAAGACGATAACAACTGGCACTACAGGATCCCCAATGCGGCGGAGGTCGAAGCGGCCCGCCGGGAACTCGGACTGCCTTAATGAGAAACGCTTTCGCGGAACAGATAACCGAACTCGCGTCGAGGGACGAACGCATTATGTTGCTTTCAGGAGACATAGGCAACCGCCTTTTCAACGGGTTCAAGGAAACCGCGCCCGGAAGGTTTTTCAACTGCGGAGTGGCGGAAGCGAACATGATAGGCGTGGCGGCGGGAATGGCGATGTGCGGGGCCCGGCCTGTGGTTTATACGATAGCGCCTTTCGTCACAACGAGGTGTCTTGAACAGATCAAGATAGACCTTTGCAGGGCGAAGCTTCCAGTGGTAGTGGTTGGCATCGGGGCTGGACTTTCATATGCCGAACTCGGCGCTACCCATCATTCCTGCGAAGACATCGCGCAACTTAGGACGTTGCCGAACATGACGGTCGTCTGTCCGGCTGACCCCGTGGAGGTTCGACTCGCTCTCCGGGAGGCCGTTGAGTACGGAGCGCCAGTATATCTCCGGCTTGGGAAAAAGGGCGAACCGGATATCCATGCGAAAGAGCCCGACTTCAAAATAGGGCGCGCGATTCCACTTCGGCAAGGCAAGGATATATGCATGATCGGCGCGGGGAACATCCTGCCGGAAATGATAGCGGCCGCGGACCTTCTTGAGGGAAGAGGCATATCCGTAAGCGCGGCGAGTTTTCATACAGTCAAGCCTCTCGACATGGAATATCTTGAAGATGCTTTTCGGCAACATGAAATAGTAGCGTCCGTTGAGGAACATAGCGTCTGCGGCGGGCTCGGCGGTACTGTGGCGGAGTGGCTTTCGGAGGAGACGAGCATTCGGGCGAGACTCGTGAGATGCGGCGTTCCCGATACGTTTTTCCCCGATGCGGGGGATCAGGCGTATGCGAGAAAATATTTCGGGATCGACGCCGAATCGATAGCAGAAAAACTGGAACGTGCTTTAACGAAACTCTGAGGTAATCATACATGAAAACAACTTCGGCGGTGCTTGTTGAAACGGGTGAACCGCTCGTTCTCGCGGAGCTCGGCATTCCCGCGTTGAAGCCGGGGCAGGTGATTGTCGATGTCCATTTCAGCGGTGTGTGCCACACGCAGATCCTTGAGGCTCGCGGATATCGCGGCAAGGACAACTACCTGCCGCATTGTCTCGGGCATGAAGGGAGCGGCGTCGTTGTGGAGGTCGGACCCGGCGTGAAGAAGGTATCTCCGGGCGACAGAGTGATACTTTCGTGGATTAAAGGATCCGGTATGGATGTGCCCGGAACAGTTTACAATTGGAACGGAGTCGGGGTGAACGCGGGGGGCATAACGACGTTCGGAGAGATATCGGTGATAAGCGAGAACAGGTTGACGGTCTTGCCGGAGGGAATGGATATGATGACGGCGGCGTTGCTGGGATGTGCGCTGCCGACGGGAATGGGAATGATCCTGAACACGGCGTGCGCGGGAGCGGAGGAAAGCGTGGCGGTTTTCGGGGCCGGCGGCGTGGGGATAGGAGCAGTTGCCGGTGCTGTAGCCGCGGGGTGCTCGCCGATAATCGCGGTGGATGTGAATGTGATGAAGCTCGAAACAGCCGCGAAGATGGGCGCCACGCATACGGTGGACGCATCCAAGAGCGACCCGGCCGCCGCGATAAAGGAAATAGTTCCGGCCGGACTTGATTACGCGGTGGAGGCGACCGGCGATCCTCAAGTAATGGCCACGGCGTTGGCGAGCGTGAGACCACGCGGCGGGGCGGCT
>JAKLIR010000027.1 GCA_022709505.1 bacterium
GTGTGCTCCTGAAGCATCGCCGTGTTAAAGGCCTTTTCCGCACCGAGATCGTATTCCACCGAGGCCTGCCGCACACCTTCATCCGGCGCCCAAAAAGTATCCGGGTTTCCATCGATGGACAGCGCCGGGGCGAGCCCTTTGCGCGTCACCGACGCAGACACCGTCGCACCCTCCGCGAGGTTCGTCTCGAATGTTGACGAAAGCACGCGTTTCAACTCCTTCAGCCTTTTCACATCCGGCGCCGCTATCCGCCCCCGCGTGTCCGGAGGCACATTCAGAAGAAGCTGCGAATTTCCGCCCACCGAACCGTAATAAATATCTATCAAGGTTGAAAGCTGCCGGACCATGTAGTTCTCGTTAGGATGAAAAAACCAGCCGGGGCGGATTGACGTATCAGTCTCAGAAGGAATCCAATTTATCGTTTCTCCCCTGCCCGCCGCCTCCACCAACTTATCCATGCTCCCAATATCCTCGGCCGTGGCGCTGAAACTTTCCGGCACTACGCTCCATTCGCTCGCCCGAGGCCTCCCGGCTTCATTCCCCACCCACCTGATTTCATTGCCCAAATTCGCCACCACCGATCCGGGCTGAAGTTCGTGCACAAGTTTCTGAACTCCTTTTATATCGTACTTCACGTTCTTGCACCTCGGGTCGGGATCGTAATCCGAACCGCAAGCGCCGTCCATCCAAACTTCCGCGATTTCGCCGTAGTTCGTCAGAAGTTCCCTCAATTGGTTCTTGTAATAGTTATCGTACGCCGGCGTGCCGAATGTTTTTTCATGTCTGTCCCACGGCGAAAGATAGAACCCGAATTTTATGCCCGCTTCCCGCGCCGCGTCCGAGACTTCCTTCACGACATCTCCTTTTCCCCCGCGCCACGGGCTGTTCTTGACGGAATGCTCCGTGTATTTGCTCGGCCAAAGGCAAAAACCGTCATGATGCTTGGCCGTGAGTATGATCATCCTCACCCCCGCGTCCTTGAAAACACTCATCCACTGCCGCGCGTCGAAAGCCGTGGGATTGAACAGCTTCTCGTCCTCGTCGCCTTTTCCCCATTCCCTGTTTGTGAACGTGTTCATCCCGAAATGAAGAAAAACCGTGAATTCGTAACGCTGCCATTTGACCTGCTGGGGTGTCGGAACTACCCTCGCCGCCTTATTTTCTATTTGTTCCCTCGTATCGCCCGGCGACAATTTTATGGAATTAACAACATCCCTCTTTTCCACTGTTTTCGATTCCACGACAGATGATCCCGATAATAATACGATCGCGAAAACAACCAAAACCCTAATAATGTACTCTGTTAACTTCATTTTAATCTCCCATTTTCCACATTCATGGGTATAAATTATATCTATTTCATCCTCATCATTTAAAGGTATTATTATTATCCCCATCAATATAATTTCGTTCTTGAATCCGAATCCGTCGTATAGTGCACTTGCTGATACGGCGGAGTTCTCACAAGGACAAAAAATCCAGAGACAACAAAACCGCTCGCATTTTTAAATGAAATATTAATATGCTTATTGACCCGTAAGGCATAACAAACAAGTCATATTATTGCTTGTTTATCAATCCCCAAACCACTGTGCCTTTTTCATTATTCTCAAACAAAATACTTGAATATTCTTTTATTTATCAGCTTTTTAGTTTTATCCGTTTTATTTTGGGAAAAAGAATAACAGATAATGAAAGGTCGTGATGACAATGAGAAACCAACATAAAACAACCAAAAGAATAGTAATAATAAGCTCTCTCGCCGTTATTACTTTGCTGGCAGGGTGCGGCGGACACGGAGGCAACCCCATAACTGCTTCTCTAACGTCGAGCGACTCATTTTCAAGCGTCGCAAAAGTTGCGGGCACGGCTGCTCAAAACGTGCTTCCTGAAAATCAGGAGAAATACGACGCTCTGCTCAAAATCGAGTCATGGGTTCAATTGATGCCGGACGGGGCTTTCGTTGCGGACAACGATGTGAGAAACGACAATGTTCAAACTACAAATCATAAAAATCAACTGGTTGAAATCGTCTCCCAAATAGAGGCGGCTGTAAACGATGGCAAATATGACAAAGCAGCGCTCATGGTCGAAAAAAAGCTTATTCCGAAAACCGACGGCTGCAACGGCGGCAATCCTGAAAACGACCTGATAATGAATTGTGATCTCGCAATAAATCTTTACAATCAAGCGACCGGACTTCTTAACGCTCTCGGCGCCAAAAACAATGGCAGGGCCGCCTCGAGAACGGCGCAAGCGGTGGATTGGGATTCTTACAAACAAAGCATCCTCGTCGTGATAGGGCAAATCCAGACGACTTTGCAGAACGCGGCGGACAGTTTCTTTAAAAATCCCGTGGGAGTCTCCCGGGCGACACTGCTCAATCTGATAGACAGCGCAAAGATCTGCCTCGAAGCGGATGATCCTCAAGCCGCGCAAGACATCATGAAGAATCAATTCTATCCTCTGATTGACGGCGGAAACGGGGGTAACCCTTCTGACGACCTGATCAGCAGCACAGCCTATTCAACCGCCGATTACACGACGGCGATAAGTGATGTTCAATCAGTAATAATCTCTCTGAAAATCACGATGGTCGGCATAACAGCCGCGCCGCAGACGATCGGCATCGGGGAAACGATCCAATTGACGGCTATGTGCACATATAACAATGCGTCAGTCACCGATTGCAGTTCAACCGCACAGTGGACGGCGGACTCCGGTGCGGCGTCGGTCTCCGCCGGCGGCGTCCTTACCGGTCAGAGTCTCGGCTCGGTTTTCATTACAGCTAAAGCAGGCGAAATCACCAGCGCGCCGGTTTCAGTGTTTGTGATTTACGCCGGCGGGTTCCACGATCTTTTCGACGACGGCTACATCGACACAAATCTTTGGACCGATGTATTAAAAGGCAAGAGCACGATGACCGAACAAAACGGCGCATTCAGAATTCAGGCGGGAGCCTACTCTTTCGGGCAACTCGTTCCCATCCAATATTTCAAAATAAACCCCGGTGAGAAGCTCGAGTTCTTCGTTAGGCTCAATCCTGAAAATTCCGCCGGCTCATACTTCGTTCAGGGGTTTGGGATATACAACCAAAGGACAACAGGTATCGCCGCGGGCGTCGCCGCGGGAACAAGCATGGCGCAGCCCACAATCTACTTTTCCTCTCCCGTGGGTTACAAAAACGCAACCGTTCCCTCCGGTAAGGGCGACTACAAGATCGTCTATCAGAACAGACAGGCGAGCCTTTATTTCAACGGCAACCTGATCGGAACGATCGCAGCCGATCTCGAAGGCCAGAGACTCACGTTCTTCATCTACGGCTCCGCCAGAAACAGCTCGACTCTCGACGCCACGTTCGACAACTTCATGACAAATCAGACCGACCCCGGCGAATACAAGATCGATCTTGCGAACAATTCCGTTCCGTTCGGATTCAATAACTCCGGAAGCATCACTCCGGGCAGCCAGTACACGTTCAAATTCTACGGAGATCCGAATATATTCGGAGTGATGGGCAAACTTCTCGACGCGGATACTCTTCAGGTCATTCAGGGCCCGTTCCTGATGAGCCAGACCAACACGCCCGGCGTGTACTCATACACTGGAACGATGCCCACAACTTCTTCTTCCAATATCGTTCTTGCCGCGAGCGACGACAATTTCAATCAGTTGGTGATATATTCCCGGAGAATCTCGACCGGCCGAGCCGCGGCGAGAGCTTCCCAACAGGCCTCTCAGGAAAAATACATTCCGGCGGACTTCCCGGCATTCCTGCTCCCCACCGAAATCAGAGGAGATAAATAAGACTCTATCTTTTCATTACATTCTTATAAAAGATTATTCGAATATCCGAACCCGCCGATGCCAACATCCCGTCGGCGGGTTCGGCGTTTCAGGCATAATAAGCTCACAGATTCATCTGAACTCTGAAGAAAGTTCCCTTGTAGGAATAACCTTCCGCGACGAACTCATTGTCTGAATACGATGAGTAATTATATCCTACTCCGAGCCTGATTTTATCCTTAATAATGTATCCGGTTTCCACTGAAACACCGTCCCTGTTATTAAAAGCCGTCGGCTGATGTTTCGTCCTGTACTCAACATCCATATCCCATGAGTGCGCGACCTGATATTTAAGGCCTGTGATCCATAATATGGTATGCGCTCTTGCTTCGGGAAGCGGATCGACATTTTCCTTTATGAATTTGGACGCGATTTTTTCCCTGAACTGTAGAAGCGGTGTCAGTTCGTACAAACCTTCGAGAGACAGTACCGTTGACACTGAATCCGGGAACAAGGCAATGTCTGCCGATGGCGGCCGGAGGTCGCGGATCCGGGCGGCTTTCGCGAACAGGTTCAATCGGTTATCGTCGCGCGGCCGATACGCTACTCCCAGAATGCCTTTCGTGTATTTGGTTTCGGTAGCGTCTGCCCTGAGATCGGATGAAACAGAATAAAGCTGCTCTGCTGAAATTGTAAAATCGTCGCTCGTTTTCAAAGAATAATGAGTGCTGAACAAGAACTGCTCTTCGGCAATCGATCCGCTGCTCCGGCGATACTCCGTACCAGTTCTCAGATTCATTTTTTCCGAAATCGAGTAGTCAACTGAAATTTCCCCTGAATTCGCTATGTAACTCCCGTTTAGAGACGACTGCTCCTCGCTTCTATCCGCCGACATGGATAATTTGAGTCCGCCACCCGCATCGTACTTGCTTTCGAGGCCCGCGGTTTTTCTCAGAATTTCATCTTTATCAAGCGAGATCATTCCGTATTCCATGAAAAATCTGTTGTCGCCTCCCACGGGGACCGACATCCCTGCTGTCGTTGTTATTTTTCGTTCGCCGGTGTCTTCAGCGTTGCCCGCCGCCGCGTTGATGTAGTACTTCGCTCCGTTTTCACGCGCCTTTTCGAACCCGAGTTTTCCGCCTCCTTCGTGATCGCCGAGCGCGCCCTCCACCGTGAAGTTCATATCTTTCCTCATCCTGTAATTGATTCCCATGGTGGCTTGATTGCTATTCCGGCTCGACATCGTTCTCTGCTCTATCAGATACATATTGATTCTTTCCGACATTTTTCTTTCGAGCCTTATCGCGAAACCGTCCGTGATACCGCTTTTCACGTTCATTCGAGAATTGCTTTCCCTGTCGTATCTTCTGACGAGTTCGGCTTTCAGCGAGCCGCTCGCGAAGTCCTCTTTATACGAGATCATGGCGGAGTGATATCCATCGGGGCTTGCATTGAGAATCGCGGCATCCGACGCCCCTCCCGCCGGCATGGAACGAGTGTAGTCCGCGCGCCATTCACGACGGCCTTTTTTCATCGAGACCTGCGTTCCACCGCGCTTGATCCCGCGCTCTGAAAATGCGGCGCCCGTAAATTCGGACGCCACGTCATAATAGTAGTTCGACCATTCCATGCCGTTCAAAAATCTCAGATTGAATGCTCCTTTGACAGCCGAGGCCGAAGAAGACACGCCGGTTCCGATCTCCACGAAAGAGCGGCCGCCGTCCAAGCTCGCCGCCCAAGGCTCGCCTCCGGCCGTGCTGCGGGCCACCTCGATCCTGAGGATATCGTCATTCTCGCCTTTCAGCCGGAAGTCCACTCCGCTCACGATATGGTCAACACCGTTCGTGTTCTCATGAAGAAGAGAGGTTCCCATCCCTACACTCCGGCCCACGAAATGAAGCCATCGCGCCCCGTAGGTTCCAAAATCGCTTTGCGTCGGCGCATACATGTATTCAACGACAATCCATATCGGATCCCCCGATCCGACGCCGCGCCTGTAAACAGCGTCGCTTTCCGCGTTGACCGCTATGGGAGAGAGAAGCCTGACCCTGCCCGTGTAGTAGTCGATTTCGTAGTCCACGCCGTTTTTCAGGTTGCGTTCAACCGTGATCTTTTCAGGTATGAACGTGTCTCTCACCTGCACGGTAACGGACTCGCTTCCCGGCACTATTTCGGTGTTCGCAAGAAAATAAATAGTACCTCCCGTGGAACGCAATTCGGTTCTCGCCTGCAACTGTTTTCTTTGCGAAGTGAAAAGCGTCAGCCTGTCCGAATGCTCGAGTCCCTTGTTCATCCAGCTCTTCTCAAGTTCGTATTTCGTCCCGTGGAGAGTTCGCCTCATCCCGACGATCCCGGCATCTTCATACACGACTTCGTAATTGCCGAGAAGTAGATTCGAGCTTTTCGTATCCGCGTTGAGGTAGAACCTTCCCTGACTGTTGGACAGATGCGTCACACTGCTATCGTCGCCGTACGAAGGATAATAGCGGTCCCGTTCGATGTCGGGATTGATGTCGTATGAATAAGTTTTATTCGAGTCAAAAGCCGTGGTGAGATGTAATCCTTTCGTAGCGATTCCATCGAAAATAAAAGCGATCCGCCCGAAAGCCGAGAGCCCCTCAGGCATCGATTCGAGGTTAGGTCTGAATTGCTCTCCGGCGCTGGATTTCACATCAACCAACGCGCCGTCCAGCATCAGGACGAACAATCGATCCTCGCTCGGAGAAACGTCACTCGATGGAGAGCCTGAGACATAACAACCGAAATCCGCTTTCGCCGGGGCGCCCGGAGACAAATTCACGAAAACAGCTTCCGGCGTGGTAATTCTCGTATGTTCCGGCAATGAGCGCTTGTCTATCTTCACAACGTGGTAATTCGAAACATCTCCATCCGCTCGAATTCCCGGAACGGAATATCTGCCGTAATAATCCGTCGTAACGAGAGTCCCGTCATCAATCACGATTCTCACTCCGCGCAATCCGGTCTCTCCGTTATCCTGTCTTCCATTGCCGTTCGCATCCGAAAACACCTTGCCTATGAGTGTGGCAGTATCGAAAATCGGGTCGGGCGCCACAAACACGGTCACGCTGCTCGGGCTCGAAAGTTGTGCTGAATTTATTTCCGCAACAGCAGTGTTTGTAAGATAAACTCCCGGTGTGATTGAGGTGTCTATTGTTGCCTGATAATAAAATTCAATCTTGTCGTTTCCTCTCGAATTTCCGGCTGCGCTGAGAGTCCCCAGAATGAACGTGATTTTATTCCCTTCCTGCAAAACTGATAAACCGGTTCCGTTCGATCTGAACGCGGACCCTCTGATAAAGGTCATCCCGACCGGTATCCGATCCACAACCACAACCGGATAATCCGGGTCGGTTCGCGTGCTTCCGAGATTGCTTACGGACACAGTGAACGTTACGATGTCCCCTGATGAGGCTATTTGCTTATTCGCGCCTTTCTTAACAAGCAGCGGTGTCGCAAGGTGTCGAGGCGTAAGGGGAATTCTCATGCCTATGGGCTGATTGTCCTCGTCAACTCTGAAAACCTGCCCGGTGTACGGCTCTTGAATTCCAAGCCATGCACCTTCCTTCTTATTAATAGGAAGATAGGTTTCAGCTAACAACGAGTTGGCGGGAAACGAGACCTTAATGAAATAATTTCCGGGGACGATATCGCTTCCTCCTCCGCTTCCGATAAATTCAAACCCTCCGTCCGCGCCGGAATCGCCGCTGGCCTGAGGGTTCGTCTGCATCGAAGACGGCATACGCGTGAAAAATGAAAACGGCCCGATCACGGCCGAGCCATCCTCATGATGGAATGTGACGTCCGCTCCGTTTACTCTCTCTCCCGTCAGCGCATCGTATAAATAACCCGCCGGATCGAGCACCAGCGCCATGCTCCTCACGCCCCGGTTGTCCGGTGTAATACTCTGAAACATTTCAGTGCCGAACATCCGGCTTTGCAGGTATGGACACCCGCCGTAATCTCCTTTTACAAGAACGGTGTAAAAATAATCTTCTCTCATTTTCCCTATGAATTCCTTGGGGATGCCCCCGTCCGAATCCGTCTCATAGTTGAAAACGAAACCTGTTAATTTTTCGTTGCCGTCGAGTTCGAGAATCGAGATTTCGCTGTCGGCGAGGGCTTCTTTTGATATGCTTCCGGTGAACGAGACAACGTTTACTTTGACCCTGATTTCGTCGTTTGTAATGAGAGTCGTCGCCCGCACGGGAACGTTTACAAGGCCGTCCGCCGTCAACGGATCTACATAGGTTTCGGTGACAGTTTCTCCGTAAACCACCGAAAGCACCCCTGAGCCTTCGCCGTCCGATTCGGCACTTTCGATTGTGCGAAGATACCCCACATAAACTCCCGAATCACCGGATGTTTCAATCAATACCAATTCTTCCGAATCGCCGGTAGCCGGCGAAGTAACCGTTACCGTTAATGTGTCGCGCACTAACGGATCGTTATACGATTCGCGGTCTGTTACACTGATCAGAATAGTGTCTCCAAAGACAATTTTTTCGCTGGATTGGATGGCTGCGTCCGCTCCGTGTTGATGGATGGTGAACGTGCTGTTGGCTGAAACTGTAACACCGAAATTATCCGTTACGTTCACAATAACGGTGTTTATTCCTTCGCTGAAAACAACATCGTTAAAGCTGTATATTCCGTTCTCATCAGCAACCGTGGTAAGGACTTCGCCGGAGGCGGGGTCTGTCATCGTTACCGTGAAGCCGGGCTCTGTTTCTCCCACCACATCGAGTATGCTGTCCGAGTATGTCCTTCCGTCTTCGATGGAAGTTATGGTCAGGTTAACCTGTTGGTCGAAAATGAGTGTGTGTGCGGATGAAACAGTATTTCCCGCGGGGTCCGTCGCGGTGAAAATCATGGCGTTAACACCGGGGTGCAGAGTGACGCCGTTGAATATGAAGCTGCCGTCTGCTCCGGCGGTCGCGGAGAGAGGAGCCCCCGTTGCGGGATCGGTTGTGTCCACAATCGCGAAAGGATCCGTCCTTCCCGAAATATTTACAATTCCCTCGCTCAGAATACTGTTGTTCGTCGGATCGGCGATTTCGAGAGCTATTGTGTTGTCCACATATATCCGGGAATCATCCACGGCCACGTTCCCCATCGGGTCGGTGGACGTAGTCGATATCACATATTCGCCATTGATGAATGGAACTCCCCGAAAAACGTAATTACCGGCTGAGTCCGCTGTCGTCATGTACGTTTCACCGTTTATGGGATGAACAAATGTGAGCATACTCATGGGATCAGTCGTCCCCGTGATGTTCACGGTCGGAGCGGTTATCGTGCCGGTCGTCGATATGTTATTCGTATTCGTAGTGTCCACGTAAAATGTAATGGAAGAACTCGCCTCATTATGAGCCGAATCCACTGCTTCGACCGACACCGATTGCCGCCCGTCTTCGAACGGCAGAAAGCCGAAAGAGTAATTTCCCGAAGTATCCGCTATGGTTGTCATCACCGCGCCCGTCAACGGATGGTGCGTCGTTACAGTCGCCGAAGGGTCTGTTTTCCCAGCAAGTTCATGTGAAGAATAGTTGTACGATCCGCCTTCGGCGATCGAAGTAATGGATAGTTCCAATTCGAGATTAACGGTGATCGTCACCGTATATGTCGCCACGTTGCCCGATCTATCGATAGATGTAAATGAGAGCGCGTTCGGACCTTCTGAGAGGGTGACCGGCGGCAGAATGAAATCACCGTCGGAATCGGCGTTTACCGTTACGGTCTCCCCTGTTGAATCAACAACGAGAGTAACAGTCGAGCCCGGATCCGTTCTTCCGGATATTTCCTCGGAAGTATCGTTTACAACGCTGCCGGCCGGCGGGATGGTGAGTGTGATTGAATTGCTCGAATCCACATTCACCGTCGCCGCTGCCGCTGCGAAATTACCCGCTGGATCGAGAGATGTAACCCCGAACGTAGTTGATCCCGGAGGAAATTTCACGGAATAGAACGTGTAGCTGCCCGCAACATCTGCGGCGGTAGTCAAAACATTGTTTGAGATTGGGTCCTGTGCGCTCACGGTGCTAAGCGGGTTTGTCTTCCCGGTTATGTTGTTTGTATCGACCGTAAGGCTTCCCGATGGAGAAAGAATGGTTATGAAATTGCTCGTGCTTACAACAGCAGTGGTGGCTGATATTACTTGCGTTCCACCCGCTGCATTGAGATTGTCCGTGTAGGAGAAAACAATCGAATGAGAATGCGCGGCGTGAAATCCGCCGTCGTTGTTAGGTCCGGGACCGGCATTGTTGACCGTCGGCACAGTGGCTTTGAATATCCCGTCGTTAGCTCCCGTCTCAATAAGAGTCATTATTTCTGTTTCACCTGTTGTTGTGTTTACTCCCGCAACAACCAATGTTTCAACCGATGCGGAATTCGTATTGCGATCAGCGTCGGTTACAGTGACGATTATTCCGGCGCCCGGAGCAATCTGCGCCGACGAAACTATTGTTCCCGTCACACCGCCGTGAACGGACGTGTTGGATGTAACTGATGCCGTTCCGCCGGTTGCGGTCAGCGCATCGTTATACGTGAATCGAATAATATTGCCTGCCTGAACATTAATATTCCCAGTATTATTTGCACCGGCTGCCACTCCGTATGACGTCGGAAGTGTGGCGGTAAATATTCCTGTGTTTAAGCCATTTTCTGTGCATATTACACTTTCGATCTCTCCTGTATTCTGATTCACGGCAGTGACCACAACCGTCTCCGCGACACCTGCGTTTGTGTTAAGATCTCCATCCGTGACCGTTACGCTGATATTTGCCCCGGGAGTGATTGATATCGATGAAATAATCGAGCCGTTAATGCCTGTCAAAACAGTAATTGTTGTGTCATCCGTTACGTTTGCAGTTCCGCCGGTTGCGGTCAGCGCATCGTTATACGTGAATCGAATAATATTGCCTGCCTGAACATTAATATTCCCTGTATTATTTGCACCGGCTGCCACTCCGTATGACGTCGGAAACGTTGCAATAAATATTCCTGTGTTTAAGCCGTTTTCCGTGCATGTTATACTTTCTATCTCCCCGGTGTTTTGATTCACGGCAGTGACCACAACCGTCTCTGCGACACCTGCATTTGTGTTAAGGTCTCCATCCGTGACCGTTACGCTGATATTTGCTCCGGGTGCAATTGATATCGAAGAAACAATCGAGCCGTTAATACCGGTCACAGCGATAATTGTTGTGTCATCCGTTACGTTTGCCGTTCCGCCAGTTGCGGTGAGCGCATCATTGTATGTGAATCGAATAATATCGCCTGCCTGAACATTAATATTCCCAGTATTATTCGCTCCGGCCGCCATTCCGTATGTCGTCGGAAGTGTGGCGGTAAATATTCCTGTGTTTAAGCCATTTTCCGTGCATGTTACACTTTCGATCTCTCCGGTGTTCTGATTCACGGCCGTGACCACAACCGTCTCCGCGACACCTGCATTTGTGTTAAGGTCTCCATCCGTGACCGTTACGCTGATATTTGCTCCGGGTGCAATTGATATCGAAGAAACAATCGAGCCGTTAACGCCGGTCACAGCGATAATTGTTGTGTCATCCGTAACGTTCGCCGTTCCGCCAGTTGCGGTGAGCGCATCATTGTATGTGAATCGAATAATATCGCCTGCCTGAACATTAATATTCCCAGTATTATTCGCTCCGGCCGCCATTCCGTATGTCGTCGGAAGTGTGGCGGTAAATATTCCTGTGCTTAAGCCATTTTCCGTGCATGTTACACTTTCGATCTCTCCGGTGTTCTGATTCACGGCCGTGACCACAACCGTCTCCGCGACACCTGCATTTGTATTAAGGTCTCCATCTGTGACCGTTACATTGATATCTGCACCGGGCGCTATGGATGTTGTTGTAACAATTGACCCACTTACTCCAGTAAATACAATAGCAATAGTATCGGTCAATGTTGCTGGAACACCGCTTGCGTTGGCTGATTCATTGTATCTGGCCTGAACACTATCACCATTTCCGACCTTCATGGTTCCGTTGTTATTGGCATCCGGAACTGTGCCTTGAATAGTATTCACTGAACCTGTGAAAACGCCTGTATTTACGCCTGTTTCCGTTAGAACAACATTTTCCGTCTCACCTAAGGAACTGGTTAGAATAATCGATACGGTTTCCGCGGTCGTCTTTGATGTATTGAGATCGCCATCGTTCACGCGGATATATAGAACATCTCCCGGCGTCGCCTGTGTGGCATCGCCGTTACCTAAAATATCGTTCACGAACATCACACTTCCGGAGGTTAGCGGTATTCCGAGCGGAGTAAAAAAGTCCGAATATCCGGAGCCCAAATCCGCACCAGCTCCAGCTTCTTGAAGCGAGTTGGCCGAACTCGAGCTACCTTCATAAATACGAAGAGGCGGCGTATTATCCGTCAGTCCCATTGCGGCTTTAATTGTTAAAAATGAGTATGAGAAATCGAGAAAATAATCCTGTGTTCCATTAATAGCCGTATCGGCAGCCACGACCCTGAGGTTTCCCGCCGCTGCAATAGACGAATTCATAACCTCGGGCGGATCCGAAGGGCTCCCCGTCCCTTCTTTAACAGTATTCTGCCACAACGCTATTACTTCCGGGCTGCTTTTTCCATCCACCATTAACAGCCATTCATAGTCGGAAGTATTGCTGTCGGTATCGAAAAGTATTCCCCATCCGGACTGTCTCAGCAGCCCTTGGCCTCCGGAGCCGCTCGGATCATCATCGAGGCGAATACGGAAATAAAGAGTTGTTCCATCCGTGTAAATGTATAACGTCCCATGCGTGCTGTCTGAAACAATATTCTTTTCATTGCCGGCATCATTATTCGCATCCTGTTTCAAAGCGTTATTCTTATAAATCGGTATCCAGTCACTATCAGCAGGAAATGCAAAAGATCTTGCGCCGGTAGCAATAAATAACAATAGAAAAACAGTTAATGCGGGGAAAAACTTAGTTGTTTTTGCCCGACGGAAGACGGACTTTAAATATTCGGCCATTGTTTTGCCCTATCGTCCATTCTCACATCCGCCATCTGTTCGGATCCTTATATATCGTTCCGTAATACTTTATTTTTATAATAAATAATATCTTTATTTGTTATGTAAATTTATCTGTTATTAATTTATCGAGCGTCCACTCTTTAACAATCCAAAATAATCAAAGAAATTATTTATATAGTGATTCCCAAGAGAAAACCTTTTTTTGTGCCTGCCTTCCCGCCTGCCTGCCTGCGAAAAGTTATATTTGCCGCACACAAAACTTCTCCGCTCGACAAATGCATTCGTATTATTTCATGTTTAGATATGGATCGTTTTAAAACAAATAGAGAAAGATTCTCGAACCAATAGATACGCCACAAAGATTGGCGACCGTCGGGATACCGTCTTTATAAGTGATGGCCGCCGCGAAGCGGAACATCCGATGATACAGTTTGAACGACAAATAACCGCTATCTGATTACCGAGAATTTACCCTTATATGTGACTTGAGATCCGTCAACTGCGACTGCCGTGAGATAGTACAGATAGACGCCGCTTGCGAGTTTTCTTCCGGCGGAGTTGACCGGCGGGAAGAATGTCGCAAGCGTGCATGCATTGTTTACTTTCGTGCAGTGATAAGCGGCGTCCGTGGACACTGCACCGGTAACCACATTCACGAGAGACCCCCGGATATCGTAGATTGATATGTTGATCGATACCGGGCCCATACCGACGAGTTCGGTCGCCGCGAAGTTTATGCCGGAGTCCCGCGTTTCGTTGAACGGGTTGGGATAGGTGTGAACGTCGTAAAGTTGAAGCGGGACGATCACAGCAGGCGCAAACCCGTTGCGGAATCCGAGAGTGTCGTAGCGCGAGAAGTGCGATGAGAAAACAGTGATGGTTCTCGCCGTGTGGTCCACCATACCGTCCATTCTCACCCATTTCCCGCCGGCTCGGTCCCAGTTGAAGACCGCAAGAGTATCGACATCTATGGTTCCGCCGGAAGTGGATGCACCGCCGATGGTGCATTCGCCGGAGATCGGATTGAAGTCGAACGCGCCGCCCGCGTTAGCGGAAACGACCCCTTCGGTTCCGGCATCGACTTTTCCGTCGTTATCATTGTCACAGTAGTGGAAAATCAGCCGCACGTATGAGTTGAAGTTCGTGCCGTCCGGGAAGTATTCGCGCGCTTCGCCGGCTTGGACGATGTATTCCGTGTTAGCGGTCGGATCGATTGGGCACCCGGAGCCGAGGTTCGGCGGAGTGACGCCGCAGTAAGAGTTCAGGTCTGCTTCGTCATTGTAGAAGATCGTGTCGCTCGCGAGCACGTTCGGCGGGAATACGGCAGTGACAATTCCGTCTTGGAACAGGATTCCGCCGCCCGTTGTAACCGAGCTTGAATCTTCCATCGTCAGAGACCTTAGTACCGCGCCGGCGCCGGATGTCATTTGAGACACTTGAACGTAAGGTGAGTTCGGGCCGGGACAATTGACTGACAGCGGGCACTGCGTGAGTTCCATCTCATTGTACGAAACCTGCCCGACCATCTGCGGCGCGAAGATCGCGCCCTGCCCTTCCGGTTGGTCGAGTATGTATTCGAGGTAACTGTCGTAATTGCTCGTACCGAAAAGGTACTCGACGATGTTTTCGTTTGAAAGGCCCATGTTAAAGAGGTCGAGTTGTTTGTTCTTATCGATCGAGTACGACACCAGCTTGCTGTCCGCGGACCAGTTCGGGAAATAAGCCGGGTACGTATATGAGGCGTAGTCGTACACTTTGTACACACCGGTATCCGTGAGAGACGTGATGGGCAGAGTCGCGGTTGCGAAGTCCGTGTTCGTGGCCGCGAGATTGATGAAGTAAATACTCGTTTTCGACGGCGGCGTGAACATGTCCGTTCTGTCCCACGCGACGAACGCGATCATCTTGCAATCCGGAGACCACTTGGGTTTCAGCGGCCAGATAGCATCTCCGCTGAAGTTCGTGATCTTATCGAGGTTCGAAGTACCGTCGGCGGCATACACGCCGTCAGCGTTTTTAGCCCCGCTGAAAACGACGATGTTAGCGTTGGTTGTGGGCGACGAATCTTGTGAGCACGCCGGCGAGCATATTTTGTCTTCGGATGCGTCTGACGGTGTTCGAACGGCGATAAGTTTGTCCCTGTTGTCCGAGAAGCATTCGGCGTTGTTGCCGGACCAATCGGGATCGAGCCAGTCCGCGCCGTCGTCCAGCGGGACGAGAGTCTGCCCGAGGCGTCTCAGGGTCACCGGATACTCCACATAGCTGACCCCGGCTGTGTACGCGTTCGCCAAAGCGGGCGTTACTCCTATGTCCATCGTAGCTACATCCTCAACTACGCTCGTTACCTCGCGGACTTCGCTTTGTATGACCGCGCCGGCGCCGTCAACTTGATAGACCAATACATTTTCACCAGCCGCTATGCGCGTGTTTTTATCGAGGGCGGTAGTTATCACCGTGTCGCCTGCGATGGTATCCGTCGAGATCATTTCGGAGGATTCAACAGGGCCCGCGGGCACGTAGTTGTACTGCGTCCCCGTAGCCGCGCCGGCCGCAACCGTTGCGTCCACCCAGAACAGTTTGTTCATCCCGGTGCCCAGCATGTCGCGCGCGGCGAATATCGCTTTGTCGTCGGACGCCGGCCATGCTATGTTGCTGTATGATGAAACACCGTACGTATTCACCCCGTCCGTCCCGTTTCGGGTCAGACGTACGCAGTTCGAGAAAACTCCGGCGTTCTGATCCATCGTGAATATATTGAAATTGTCGTTCGGAGTTTCCCCGCCGGTCGCAAGCCCGCCGCAGGGCGACAACTGCCGCGAGATGAAGCCGAGCTTCGACCCGTCGTGCATCCATTCCGGACTCATCACTATCGATTGTGTTGCAAGAGTGGGCGTCGGTACGAAAATATCCGACACCGCGCTCACTCCGCCGATATTCACTGTTCCAGTGCCTGTGCTCTCCCTGATAAGTACGAACGCGGGTGTATCGGTTCCTCCGAGATGGCCGAGGCCGGGGGTCCCGAAATATTCGGGCGTGACTTTTATCGGCGTGGCGGGCGTATCGTCCGGGATGCTGTCGGCTGTTAAAGTCATGCACGCCTTTCCGTTCTTCATGTCTCCTTTGATGGAAAGCTGGTCCGGCGCGGAGAATCCTCCGGCCGGGATTGTGACGTTATTGAAGCCGTAAGTCGCAGTTGCGTCGTTTCTTGTTATGTCTTTCCCGGAATTGGGAGCTTGCGTGGTGTCGAGCGTGAGTTGGACGGTGCCGTTGCTCCACTCTCCGCTCAATATCGGATCGTCGCATTTGTCGTACAGTTCCACGCAGACCTGTTCGCTCTGGTCGTGTAGCGTGACAGTCATGGTGGCGGTTCCGGCGTGCGGATTGTCGGCGACAACTATTCGATTAGAACCGTCCCAAGTCCATTGGCCGGCCACTGGGGTGGCGTTTGTGGTGTAAGCAAGAAGTTCCGGGCCGCTTCCCGAGTTCCGCTTCACGAAATCCGGGATATCCGTGAGTATGCTGGTGTTATATGTGCAGTACGATCCAGCGCAGGGGGGATTGCAAGCGGCGCCGTCGCACCAGTTTGAAAGCTGCGCGTCCTCGGTTATCAGGCCGTCGCCTTGCGGCGACACTTTAAGATAATCCGGCCCGGTTAGAGAGTCGAACGTTCCCACGTCTCCCATCGACAACGGCAGGGTTGAAGTCCCGAGTTCGCTGTTTATCGAT
This sequence comes from bacterium, assembly GCA_022709505.1. Lineage (GTDB taxonomy): Bacteria > UBP15 > UBA6099 > UBA6099 > UBA6099 > JAKLIR01. The sequence goes on from JAKLIR010000027.1 coordinate 16,544, forward strand.
TTCTCTTCGGCGAGTGTTGCGTGGAACCCGTCGGTAAAAGTATCGGTGGCATGGATGCCGACATACAGCGGTTTGGTGCCGCCTGTGAAGCATCCGTGCGGCGATATCTTCGCACACCATGAGTTGAAACTATTCACTCCGCCGCAGGTGTCCGCGGGATTCGTCTTGTATTCGAGGGTCTCAATAACAAGGCTTCCGCCCGTCGCGTCGTTGTCGTCGTCGAACACGCCGACGGACGTTCCGGTCCGGTCGTACGCCCTGATGAAATTGGAGATTTCATTGGGGGCCGCAGTCGCCGCGGTGTACAGCCCGCCGGGGTTTCCGGTCGTCATTTCCGTTACGCCGTCCGGGTAGTAAACTTTGAACTTTACGTATTCCGGCGAGTATCCGGGCGTCATGGTCGCGTATTCGATCGTGAGCGCGTTGTTATAGATCGTGGCATAGGAGGCCGTGGAGAAATTGCCGGCGTTGTCGTAAAGAGTTACATCTATGTTCGCGGCTGTCGTGTTGGTCGAGGAAATGTCGTATGTGGCGCTCCATGCCGCGGGCGTGTTGTC
>JAKLIR010000270.1 GCA_022709505.1 bacterium
ACCTGTTTAGTACAATGCCGATGTCGGGCAGGGTTATGTCCGCGTTGCCTATGTGATACCACCTGTTGCGCATGATGTCGCCGACCGGAACCATCAGGCCGTTGGTGCAGACCCAGCGATAGACGCCCGCCCAAAGGCTGAGGCTTGCAAGGCCGTTCTCACTGTTCGTTACCGTGATGCTGGGTGTCAACTCGCCGACATGCGCACGCTCCGGGACTAAGACGACGCGGCTGTGATCCGGGTCGAGCTTATACTTGACCGGCGTCAACGGCAGCCCGGAGTCAGCAGCGGTTTCGATCACGGACAGAATCCGGGAGTTGTCTATGCGCCGGTATTTAGGACTGACGACGCCGTAGAGTTTGTCGCCGGAGAAGCGGAACATGTGCTCTGCGTCGCCGCGCTCCTCATTCAGCCTGTTGAACACGCTCATCTTTTCATCCCAGCGCATCGTCTCCATGAAGAACGTAGAGGGGATTCCATTGAGTGCGCACAACTGCCGTGCTGCGGTGTCCGTTACTTCGATGTGTCTGCCCTTGTACCAGAAGTGCAAGGGGCCGTACATGATCGCGTTGGCGGGTGCTACATCATCCCACTTAACGGCGTCGTACTGATTGATAGCTTCGATCAACTTTAGGGTATTCTCATTCATATTGGTTGGCCTCCTTTAGCCTGAAATGCAAAGGGGCCGGAGAGTCGAACTCCCCAGCCCCTTTAGCGGAATGTGTTTCCGAGTGTCACTCGGCTTTCCCAGTCTCACTTGCTTCCGGCTCCGACAGCAGCCGGTTCTGAACGTGCGGCCCGATCTTTGCCTGATAAATGTCGGAACCGACATTCAACCCGATAGCCACAGTAATCGCGCCCAAGAGGCACGCGAACAGGAATTGAAAGAATTTCAGGATTGCGTTCATGCGTAATCACCTCCCTCCGGTTAGTGTTGTTGGCGACTTAAAGCATCAGGCCGACGCGCGTTTCTCATCCATAAGGCTTTCAATAAGCTTGCTTGCCTGCTTCCTCGACAGATCAGTGACCTGTTCGGCATTGGAGTGCTGTTTCAACCATCGCTGTGCATCAGCTTTGCCGGGGAACAATTCGTGTAGGAGCTTGCGGATCATGGACAATTGCTTGTCTGTCGCGAGAAGTGCGTTGCTCCCTTTCCCGTTCGATGTGGGTGCCGGTTTCTCCTGTGCTTTCGGAGATGACTTAGGCGCTTCCGGTTCCTGCTCGGATTTCTGCTTGTGTTCCTTCGTTGATATCGGAATGATCGTAGCCGGACTTCCGGTAACTGCGGTGCCGTTGATCTGCCGCTCAACTGCCGAGCGCGCTTCCGCGAACAGGAAATCTGTGATCCCTGCAATGTTGTTGAATTCCGACTCCGCTTCTACCGTTACCATATACTGCTCACTGCCGTAATTCTCCTTGCCAACCTTCAATACGTAATTCGCGAGTATCCTCATTGGGACACCTCCTGTGAGATTTGGTGGAGCGCATCGGCTCCCAAACGCAACGCCCGCCGCAAGGGGCCGACTACTCCCCGAACGACGGGCATGTTGACGACCGGTTACTTCGGTCGCCTTAGTGTTGCTACCATCCCGCTCGCCCTGTTGGTCAGGCCTTTCATCAACGTCTCACTGATGAAGAGACCAACACCGAATATCGCAGCATAGACGAGCACTCCAACGACAAACGCCACGGATCCAACTTTGTGCATACAATCACCTCCTTCCTGTTGATTTGATTTCGCTTATGTTGTTCACACCTCCTCTCAATCGTGTTTATATGACTCCGGATGTCTTCGCCTGCCCATGACTTCGGGCATAGTAAAACACAGGCTGGCATCAGCGCACTGACAGATCGCATCTCCGACAGTTATTCAGTTGATGGCAGGCGGGGAGTAGATGTATATCCGACCCGGTGGGCTCCGAACTCGTAATCGAATAGGGGACCCTAACATGGTGGTATCCCCCTCAGCCAAGAAGTTGCATTATTTCCCTATTAGGCGGCGATGTCTGTCAGGGATGGAGCAGGCGCAGTTCGGCCAAGGCAGATTCCCCCGACAGCCTTATATGCCGGAAGCCGATCTGCGCGGGCGGGAGCGAACGGTGACGGCCACGCATGAGCGTCGTGACCGGACGCGTAGTGGGAATAATGGTAATTATAAGAGGTTATGTTACAGGCGTAAGCCGGACATCATAGACGACGTTTCCGCGCTTCTGTACATACTGCCGGAATGCCTTTCGTTGGAGGATATATCCTAATAGAAAGTAGCCAGCCCTAGCGATATGAAAAAGCCCGCTTAGGCGGGCTTTTTTGTTTGTTTCGATCCGAACGATTTTTCGCGGATTTCCGGGAAATCACGGAAACGCCGGTCCGGTGTGTTGCGCTTTCGGCTCGAACCGGTTCATATCCACTTTACTACCGAAGCGAATTTATGTGGTCGATTATTTCCCGAATGATGCGGTCGGCGTCTTCGGTGGGTACTTGGCACGTGCCGACTTTCCTGTGTCCGCCGCCGCCGTATTTGAGCATGAGCGAGCCGACATCGACCCGGGATGTTCTTTTGATGATGCTGTGCCCGCAGGTGATGACGATGTTCTGTTTGTTCAGCCCCCACATGACCTGAAGCGAAATGCTTTGTTCTGGAAAGAGGCTGTAAATGAGGAAGCGGTTTCCGGTGAAGATTTCGTCTTGGTCTCTGAGGTCGAGAACGACGGCGTCGCCGTGGGCCGAGGCGCGGGCGGCGATCATGTCGCGGAACTGTTTGTCCTGTTCGAAGTAGCGCGCGGCGCGCTCTTTGACGTCCGGGAGTTCGAGGATTTCCTCGACTGTTTTTTCGCGGCAGTAGCCGATCATGTCGAGCATGAGCTGGTAGTTGCTGATGCGGTAGTCCCGGTAGCGGCCGAGTCCGGTGCGCGGGTCCATTATGAACGAAAGCAACACCCACCCGGATGGATTGAGAATTTCGTCCGCTGTGAAGTTCGCGGAGTCGGATTTATCGACTGCCGCCGTGAGGGCTTTGAAGTGCGGGCCGGGAAATCGCTCTTCACCGCCGTAGTAGTTGAAGATAACGCGCGCCGCGCTGGGCGAGTCGGGGTCGGACGCCCCTTTGAATTCGCCGTATTCCTCTCGTTCTTCCTCGCTCGAATGATGGTCGAACCACAGCCCGCAGCCCTTCACGTAAGGAACGTTCGCGAGGATGTCGTCCGGCGCGACTTCGACCTTGCCGTCCTGAATATCCTTGGGGTGCACGAATTTTATGTCGTCAATTTTTTCGGCTTCCTTTAAAAGAACGCAACATCCGAGTCCGTCGAAATCCGATCTTGTAAGTATCCGCATGGCTATCACCGCCGGTAAGTTTTTCGGTGATTATTATACAACAGAATGGGATTGTTTCTATCCGGGGCGGCAAAGCAGTGTTGCTTGTGAGATTTCAATAACTTTATTTTGCGGATGATTCAACTCGGATTTATAAATAGTGCGCCGTATTCATTGCAATGTTCATAGCGGCGAACTGCTTTGCAATCGTCGCATTTTTATGCGTATCGGGGTGGAAGACGCCGTCAAAGACTCTCCGCGGCGGCGGTTCCGGCGAGCCATCCGGTTGAGAAAGCGGCCTGAAGGTTGAAGCCGCCGGTCGGGCCGTCCACGTCGAGTAGTTCGCCGCAGATGTAAAGACTTTTGATTATTTTCGATTCCATCGTTTTCGGATTGATTTCGTTCACGCTGACACCGCCGGCGGTTATGATCGCCTCTTCGATCGGACGCGCGCCTTTCACCTGAAACGACACGCCTTTGATGAGCCGCGCTAACTTTGCTCTCTCCGCTTTCGTGATCACGCCGGCCTTCTTTTCCGGCTCGATCCCGGCGAGCGACAGGAACACGGGCGCCGCTCTTTTCGGAAGGATTTTTTCGAGCGCGCTCTTTGCGGTTTTTCCGCCCGCCGCGTTCAGCTCGCGAAGTAAAATTTCGTCCACATTCCGCGAATCAAGGTCAGGCTTGATGTCTATCAGAAGAGAAAGGTCTTTCACGCTCTCTACGCCGGAAACGTGTTTCCCGAGGTTGAGCACCGCGGGACCGGTGACGCCGAAAGGAGTGAACATCATTTCCCCAAAGCTTTCCGCTACCGTTTTACCACGGAAAACGAGCTTCACGAGGATGTCTTTAAGCGGCAACGGCGAGAGTTGTTTGTGCACGAGGCCTTTCAGCTCTATCGGGACGAGCGCCGCTCGCGGCTCTACTACTGTGTGGCCGAGTACGCCCGCGATGAGATAACCGTCGCCGGTGGCGCCTGTCGCAGGATATGACATCCCGCCGGTCGCGAGAATGACCCGTTCAGCGTGCATAATGTTCGACAAGGCCGCGCCGTCGCCGGAGTCGCAAGAGTTGTCATTAGGAGACAACGCTGATTCTTTCCCGGCGATAATAACCCCCGAAACGCGCCCGCCTCCTGTCTCGACACCGGTGACCTTCATCCCAGTGAGGATTTTCCCGCCGCGAGATTTCACCTGTTCAGTGAGAGCGTCCGCAATGTCCGACGCTTTGTCCGAGGATGGGAAATATCTTTTTCCGGATTCGAGTTTCATGGGAACGCCGAGATTTTCGAACATGGACAATAGATCGGGAGCGAAGAATTTAGAGAAAGCGCCGTGAAGGAAACGTCCGTTAGCGCCGAAAGCCGCGACCGCCTCAGCAGCGCCGCTCGCGGTGGTGACGTTGCACCGGCCGTTGCCGGTTATCAAAATCTTGCGGCCCGGCCGGTTCATCTTTTCGAGCACTGTCACGTCCGCGCCGAGTTCAGCAGCCCGCACCGCCGCCATCAGGCCGGCCGCGCCGCCGCCCACGACTAAAATCTTTTTGCTCCCTTTGTCTTTCATCGTTTCGCGGCCCCGCCGTGTCTTAACGATTTTATTCCGAAAGCTTCAGGATGGTCCCGATCCGTTTGGCGCGTTTTATCGCGGCGAAATGAAGCATGTAAATGACCGCGAGATAAACCGCCGAGAGGACGTAGCCTTTCACGAGCGCGCCTTCAGAGACTGGAACCCCGTGAAAGCCTCGGTAATATTCGAGGAAGTAGGTGAGGGGGATCGCGTAACCGAAAGCGCG
>JAKLIR010000271.1 GCA_022709505.1 bacterium
CGCGGAGGACGGGCCGTTAGTCGTCAGGGAAGGGAAGGGCGATCTCTCCGGCCTTTTCTGATCTTTAATCCTCCGGAATGTATATGAACAAGAAATGCGGTTACAACGAAGCAGTTGGCCGCTGTGAGCATTGCAACGGATTCGACGCGCTATCGACGGACCCGGGATGAATCCATCGTTAGCCCGCGTTTTTCACCAATGTAGGTTAAACACATGTTCACAATACTTGTAAACTTCCTCTGAATACTCACGATAATATCAATATGCGAAACCGGTTGCTTGAGGCCGCATCCATCGTTAGTCCGGATTTTTCATCGCAAAAATCCGGGAAATCGCAAAAAGGGCGATCTACTGCGCTGCATCATCGGCTCGAACTCGGTCACATACGAAACAGTATGCTCCCTCGTTCTCGCTCGATACGTCTGGTACATCATCTCTTTTTCCGATTTCAACGCACATCGGTGAAAATATTGAGTTAGTATTCGAACGACGATGGAGAGTAAAGATGTAGAGACGGGAAATTCGAGAGGCATTGGAGAGTTTGGAAATGGCAAAGGTAAAGAACGCGCCCTGCGGGACGCGCGGAAAGATATTCAATCTTCTTCACGAGAAGTACGAGATAAGAGCTTTCGATAACACCGAGGTCTGGGCGGGAAATCTGAAACTGCATTCGGGCGGGAAAGAGTTCGGACCGCCTCTCGCAAGGCTTTTTCTGGATACCGATGATCCCAACGCGAAGATTACTTTCAGAGTGTCGATAGAGCTTTATATGCGCGGTGTGACCGACGTATCGCGTATGGAAGACGGCGACATCGATGTCGCGCTATGGACGGACGCCGACAGGCATGGATTCATAGATAAAAAGGGGATACATTATCCCGACTTCGGACGAAAGTTCATGATGAAAATCGCACGGGACGAGAATGGTGCGCCCGTGAAAAACGGCAATAACGCCGTCTTCATGTCCGAGCCCGTGGAGATCACAAAAACGGGCGTTTTCAGCTTCACGCCCGAGTTTTCGGCGGATGAGCGCCGGTTCGAGTCCGCGGGGAAAACATGGATCGCTCTGAACGACATAACCATGAGCCGCGACGTGGTGATAGTTGTAACGCCCCGGAAAATTCGCGCTTGTCCGTCGCTGATGGAAATATGCGTCAGGAAGTACGGCGCCGGTATGAGCAAAGGCAGGTTTGTAAGCGGTAAATTCGCCAACGTGACGAGGGATATGGAAAATATTCCCGTTAACGTTCTATACATGCTTCCTTTCTTCGAGCCCGGTACGGGGGACATACTCACAGGAGAAGACGTCCGCAAGGGCGAACTCGGAAGTATTTACGCGGTGAAGGATTTCTACCGCCTCGATCCCGCGCTATGCTCGGACCCGCACGCCGCCGATTTCCGCGCGCTCGCCGAAAAGGAACTCATCACCGAATATGACCTCGTCGATCTTCTCGACGAGAAAAAAACAGCGAAGCTTTCGCGGATTTCCGATTTGAACGATTTCGACGGCAGCGAAGAGCTGATCGAATATATCGGAGAGGATGCGGCGGTTCAGCTCGTCGGCAGGGCGGACCTGCGTGAGCTTGTGCGAACCGCGCATTCATGCGGGAAACTCGTCATCTTCGACCTCGTTCTTATGCAGACAAGCCGCGACAGCCGACTGATAATCGAACATCGGGACTGGTATGCGCTCGATGAAAAAGGCGCTCCGAAAAAACACAGCATCGCGTGGCTCGATTATTCCGACGTCGCGCTGTTCGACCTTATGTACAACCGGCCCCTCCAAAACTATATTAGCGCCGTTGCGCCCTATTGGATAACCGCCTGCGAACTCGACGGCGTGAGAATCGACGCAAGCCAGACCATAGACCGAGCTTTCCTCAAACAGATCAAAAACCGGATTAACGAAGTCCGCCCGGACGCCATAGTCATGGGGGAAACCCTTTGTCCCATGGAAGAGGCGGTGGACATACCCGTCGATATCATCTATTCGCTGCTCGTGGACCATCATGTTCACATAGAGAACGCGCGTCCGTATTACGACCTTTTCGAGACCTATCACCACACGTTTTCTCACGGCACTCAGGCGATGGCGTATTTCGAGAATCACGACAGTCGCCGCGCCACGGAACAGTGGAGCGAAAGATACTCGGAACTTCTGAAAAACGACAAGGATGCCTCGGCGATGTGGGCGGACGCCATAGGAGATAAATTCTCCGAGCCGACCGAATCGATCCTTTCCTGCTTAAAGAATATCCAGTGTTCCCTTATAAATGTCGTTTCTGGTTCTCGGGACGCCGTCAATTTCTGCTACGCCATAGAGAACGGCACTGATTTCGGCGAGTGCGTCAGGACGGATTTCGAGCATGAGACCATCATTGATTTCGGCCGTCGCGAAAAAGGCGCCGGCGCGGAACTTCACAAAACCTACTCCGCTTTGCACGCTTTGAAGAAGAAGCTCGAAATAGTCTGCGAAGGACATGTTTTCTATATGAGAGATAACCTCGACGAAGAAGCCGACGACAGGATATTCGCTCTCGTTAGATACAACGGCGGGGATGTGAAACGCCTGCTTTTCCTCGCGAACCTTGATCCTGTGAGGGAACTGAAGGCGGCCTTCAAAATGGATTTTCTGAACCTGCGGGCTTTCACTCAGTACCCGCTCACAGTGCTTTTCGACACGTGGAAATCTCTCGGCCTTCAGCCCGCGAAAATCAGCAGAATGGCGGACGGCAAAGAGCTATCCGCCGGCAAGATGGTTTTCACCCTGATGCCGCTTCAATCGCTCATGATTTCGTTCTGAAAAAAGGGTCTCCAGATATCAGAACTTCAATTTCTTGAATTGATTTTTAACGTCTTTGACGTTGTTCTGGATCTGTTCCTTCTGCTGTTTTATGGCTTCTTCTATATCCAGAATTTTTCCAATTGCTATCTGGTCTTTCCAAGAGTCGAGCTGTTTTTTGTATTCTTCAACGTTGAATTTGAACGGCGCGTCCGGAATTTTACCATTGAGAATCTCCGTCGCCATTCCCGCTTCGGCGAGGACTTCTCCGAGGTCGTTGAACACGTTGACTATCCCTTCGAGAACGTTCACCTTGGAACCGCCTTCATCATCCACGCTGACGTCGAATTCCGTGCCGCGCACTCCGGCCGTGGCCGTTGGCGTTCGCACCTCGAACGGGGTTCCTTTTACCGTCACTTTCGTCCACGATTGTCCCACCTTCAAATTCAATTGGTTCGGTTTGTTATCATCAGGCTTGATGCTTTTCAAAGTGAACGTCGAGAGTGCGTTTATTCTTGACTGTACGCTTTTGCCGAACTGAAGCGCCGCCTTGCTGTCCTTCAACGTTCGTATGGTGTCGCCGACGTATATGCACATGTTGAGGTCTGCCTTGGTCCAATCGTCTTCCTCTTTTTCCTTATACTGCACCGTGCCGACGATTCCGGCTATGTACGCGTCGCACTTGTTCGGGTTTTCCTTCGATTCTTCAGAATAGGCGGTAAGACATGCGGATATCACGAGAGCCGCGACGGCGAAGCATACGATAGATCTTTTCATATTTCCTCCGGTAAGATCGTTTAATTTTACCCGGATTCGGGTTTAATTCGATCCACATCGATGAATTGTGTGGGTCAAATCGTCACATTATTTATACATTTTATACATGAGCCGTTTAATAACAATGGGGAAGCGGTCAAAAAGGATAATGAATATGAAGTAAAAAAAAAGGCGAAAAAGCGGAATTTAAAAGTGAAAACAAAGATTTAGAGCAAATGGAGTCGAAAAACGCCGGTTTCGGCGAAAAATGGAGAAAATCATTGGACACAAAGCTGATAAACGTCGGATTCGGCAATATAGTATCCTCGTCGCGGGTGATTGCAATAGTATCTCCCGAATCGGCCCCGGTGAAAAGGCTCATGCAGGAGGCGAAGGGGAAGGGGACGCTGATCGCATCCACGTGCGGACGCCGGACGCGTGCGATAATAGTCATGGACAGCGGCCACATTGTGCTTTCAGCGCTGCAGCCCGAGACGATTGCGGGAAGGTTCGGCGGCAAGGAACAGTTTGTGGAAGAAAAATCTTGAATGGTCTCTTCACATAAAGACAGGAGACGCCTCGTTTTAGTCATTTCCGGCCCGTCGGGCGCCGGGAAATCCACCGTAAGCGAAGCCCTTTTCAAAGACGCTGAACTGTTTTCCGTGCTGGAAAGGTCGGTGTCCGCAACCACGCGGCCGCCGCGGCCCGGCGAGGAAAACGGCGTCAGCTACCATTTTGTAACCGACGACGAATTCGAACGGATGGTTTCGGTGGGTGAGTTCCTCGAATGGGCTAAGGTTCACAACGCCTGTTACGGAACTCCCCGTTCGAACATCGCGCGCGCGTTCGACGCCGGCAGGGATCTTCTGCTTGAAATAGACGTGCAGGGCGCGCTCAATGTGAAAAAGGAATATCCGGATGCCGTGTTGATTTTCATCACAGCGCCCATGGAAGTATTGATAGACAGGTTGAAGAAAAGACCGTCCAGCCTCACCGGCGATGCGCTTCAGGCGGAAATTGATCTGAGAATGAATACGGCGAAAAAAGAACTCGCAGTCATGAATGAATACGATTATTGCGTATTGAACGAAAACCTTGACGAAACCGTAAAAACCATTATATCTATAATATTGGCCGAACGATGCCGGATAGTGAAAAAGTGAGTTCGGCTTGCTCGATTCGAGGAGAAAAAGTCATGGCGTTTGAAGAATTTACAACAGAAGACAGTTTTCATGATTTTAAAGGAAATACATACATGTTGGTGAATGTGGCGTCGATGCGCGCGCGGCAGATCAACGACGGTGTGGAAGTTTACGTTCGATCCCGGAGCAGGCATCCGCTGCAGATCGCTCTCGAGGAAATCTCCTCGGGATACATCGGTTTTACTTACGGCGCGGAGCCGGAGGAGATCGAAGAAATTCAGTCGGACGATCACATCAATTTCGACGAGATGATCAATCTCGAAGGCGACTTCGATTTCGAAGACGAGGAAGCCCTCGACATAGAGCCTCTCGATTACGACGATGAATTCGGTGAGATCGACGG
>JAKLIR010000272.1 GCA_022709505.1 bacterium
GCATCCTCAATTCGGCGGTTCGATGAACAACAATGTCATCCTCGGATTGGAATCAATGCTCGTGGAATCGGACATCACGACGTTCAGGTTTAATTTCCGCGGAGTGGGGCGCAGCAGGGGAGCGCAGGCGGGGCTCGAAGGCGGGATCGAAGATGTCGCGCGGGCGGTGGATTTTCTGGCGTCGGACAAATCGGTGGGGAAGATAATCGTTGTCGGGTATTCGTACGGAGCGGCGGTGGGGCTTGCGGCGGGAATGGGAGACGATAGAGTTTCAGCCTTGATCGGCATAGCGCCGCCGACGGCGATGGATCCGTGCGCGTTCATCCCGGAAATAAAAAAGCCTCTCCTCATTGTCTGTGGTTCTCAGGACGAATTTTGCGATCCGGATTTATTAAAAGGCTATCTGAAAGACGGCGGCGGAAAGTTCGAAATAATTCCGGGCGCCGACCATTTTTTCATAGGGAACGAGCAGAGGATCGGAGAGCTCGCCGCGACGTTCGTCAAAGAGAATTGCGGATAGCTCGAATTCTTCAGAGAAAAATTCAGATCAGTTCGATACGTTCGGTGTCCGGGTTCGCGGGATCGAACGGGACGTCGCTCGCACAGAGCAGGAACATGGTTTTTTCCCCGGTGTTCTTGAAGGCGTGCGGCAGGCCCGGAGGTATGGTGATGAGAAACAGATCCTCCTCTGTGAATGTTCTTTCCATCGGTTCGGAATCAGGCGCGTCTTTCGCGATGAAAAGACAGCGGCCGCCGAATATCATCACCCGTTCGGTCTGTTTGATGTGGACGTGGTTGCCCCTTATGCTTCCGGGTTCGATGCTGACGAGATGAATGTTTGAAAAGCCGCCGCTCCGCAGGACGTTTTCATTTAGAGGATGCGTGTTCCAGCCTCGGGCGTCGCGGTATGCCTTGAGTTCGGTGATTTCGAGACTGGGCAATGCGAACCTCCTCGCTTAATTCAGAAATTCCTCGGTGGTTTAATGTCGCGGAAGACTTTCTTCAGGTCGTACATTCCATCCGCGTTGTGATTCATTATTTCGAACCCGGATTTCTCGAAGACGTGAAGCATCGGTTTGTTTTCTATCAATACCTCGGCTGAGAAACCGAGAAGCCCCTGTTTCATGGCGAGAAAAGTGAGGAAGTTCAAGAGCTCGGTTCCGATGCCGTTGTTCTGGTAATCGTCTCTCACTATGAAAGCGACTTCGGCGGTGTGCGTGGCTTCGACGAAGTTGTACTGGCCGAGCCCGACGATCTCCTCCTTGTTTTCCTTTTCCACCACAGCGAGCACGACCATCTCTTTCGAGTAATCTATAACCGCGAATTCCTGAAGCCTTTCGTGCGGCATGTCTTTCCTCGATGATATGAATCGCCGGTACATCGTGTTGTCCGACAACGAGTAGAAGAAATCCTTGAGGAGGGCCTCGTCGTTGATTTTCACCGGACGGAAGAGAATTTCCATCCTTGTCTTGGTCTGCCTTCTCGTTTCGAGGTCTTCGGGATATTCGCCTCTTTTGCCGGGGATGAAGGCCTGATCCTTGTATATCAGGTTAAGGTCTTTTGCCTTTTGAATCAGCCAAGGCCGGAACTTGGGATGCGCGATCGCGATCAGGTCCATGGCGCGCTCTCGGATGTTTTTGCCGTGCAGGTATGCTATCCCGAATTCCGAGACCACGTAATGGACGTCGCCGCGGGAAAGGGTGACGCCGGCGCCTTCGTCGAGGAAGGGGACGATCCTCGACACCTCGCCGTTCTGGGCGGTCGAGGAGAGTACGATGATGGTTTTCCCTCCGGGCGACATTATCGCGCCGCGCATGAAGTCGGCGCTTCCGCCGATCCCGCTGAAGAAGACTTTGCCGATCGACTCGGCCGTGGCCTGCCCCGTCAGGTCGATCTGCAACGCCGCGTTGATGGCTGTCATGTTCGAGTTCCTCGCGATAACAAGGGGGTCGTTTACGTAGTCGATCGATCTGAATTCGATGCAGGGATTATCGTTAATGAAGTCGTACGTCGGCTCGTGACCCATGCAGAACGACGCCACCGCCTTCGCGCGGATGATCGATTTCTGGGAGTTATCTATGACTCCCGTTTTTATAAGCTCTATCATGCCGTCGGTCAGCAATTCCGTGTGGACTCCGAGGTGTTTCTTGTTCTTCAGGTTCGCGAGGATCGAGTTCGGCACGCTTCCGTACCCGACCTGAATCGTGTCTCCATCCTGAACGATCCTTGCCACATAGTCGCCTATTTTGTTAGCGATGTCGTCCGGAACTTTAGCGTTCCATTCGAGCAGCGGCTCGTCGTGATGTATCAGGTAATCGATCTCGTCGATGTGAATGAACGTATCGCCGTGGACCCTCGGCATGTTGGCGTTAAGTTGCGCTATGACGAGTTCCGCGTTATCCACCGCCGGTTTCGTGATGTCCACGCTCACGCCGAGGCTCATGTATCCGTGGTCGTCCGGCGGCGACACCTGCACGAGCGCCACGTCGATCGGGACTTGCTTCCGCCTGAACAACTGCGGCACCTGAGAGAGGAAGATCGGCGTGTAGTCCGCGAGCCCCGCGTTCACCGATTCGCGCGTGTTGTTGCCGATGAAGAATGAATTGTGTCTGAAATTGCGTTTGAATTTTTCGTTAGTATATGGAGCGAGTCCGAGAGTCCAGACTTGCACCACCTCGGCGTCGAAAAACGCCTTGGGGTGCGAATCAACGTAGCTTATCATCGCATTCACGAGATACTGCGGCTCTCCGCAGCCTGTCCCTATGAATATCCTGTCGCCTCGTCGGATTTTTCCGAAAATCTTCTCTTCGGTTTTGAATTTCTCCGGGTATTTCTGCTTGGTTTCTTCAATCCTTCTTTTCCTTGATTCGAAATCCATTAAAATCTCCTTGTAATATTATGAAACTTTCCATTCGCGCTTCAGTCGATCGATGTCAATATCGCGAGACGGTCCGCTTTGATTATTTCCCGCCTGAAAGACTTTTCACTTGTTCGAAAATGTTAAAACCGACTTCGAGGATGTCCGATGCTAAACTCTTTGCGCCTTTCAACACGAACCCGTCGTCCGGTATCCTGTCTTCGGCCGGCGGGAACAAGCCCATGGAGACGTGCGGTTCCAGTTGATACCAATAAGCAGTGCTTGAATAGTCGCACCCCGGCGTGTCGTTGGCGCCCCCGTGTTCCATCGTTACCCTTATGTTTTTCTTGAAGGGGATGGGGTCCGGTATGTGAAATCGGTATGCCGAGACTCTCGGGGTGATGTGATCCTTTATTGTCAGACCGTGGTAGGGCGCGCTGAATTCGCCTTTGTTGAAGTACCAACCTGAATTGAAATAATCCTCGGTGCCGGTTCCGTGGATCGCCGGAGGGTGCTGTTCGCCGTCCACATATATCATCTCATCGCCTTCGAGGAACCAGAGAGAGAACGGTTTGGAGCCTTGCATATTCATGTTGCAGCCGACGTAGTGGCCGGCCCCGGTGGCTTCAAGCAAAGTGTAATTCGAGCCCGGCATCGTCTTTTCGTGCCTCCATCTTGCGTGGAAGTAGGCGATCTTGTCGGGATCCTTCAGGCTTTCATACTTGTGGAACGCGATATTGTAGTAAAACGCCGTAATTTTTTTCGGGCTCTGATTCTCGACCTCAATGCGCGCGCTTTTCGCGAAAGGCATCGGGAAATAACAGTAGTAGCCGCCGCTTGTCATTCCGAGAGGGATCGAAGAGAAGTGCCTGTACTGTGAAAAACCGACGCCGAAGAAATCGCCGATCGGCGCTTCGACACTCGGTTCGGTTTCACCGTCCCAGAACATTCTGATGACGCATCGTCTGAGGATGTACAGGTCGGCGGATGCTATGGTGATCCATATACGGGAAACGCAGCCGGCGCCTTTTACATCCGCAAGCGTCGCGCTCGCGCCGGCTTCGATCGACACGTAGTCTTCGTTGCCGCCGGTTCTGTCATAGCTGGATTCCTGCGTGGTTCTGTAGCTTTTCAGAAAAGGCAGAGTGTCGATCAGTTTGTCCGAGGTCATTACGGCCTCCTTGTTCCAGCCGGCCATCGCCGGGCGACTTTTACTTGAATTTTAGGTTGAACCCCTTGCCGGTCACGATCGATTCATCCACAACTGGAACCTGCCCGGATGCGGGGATAATGATCTTCATTTCCGTAGCGCCGATTATGTCTTTCTGAATGTCCACTCCGGGCATTACTTTTATCAGTTCCATCCCTTTTTCGGTCAGCTTGAAAACTCCTACGTTGGTGGCGTAAAAAACCTTTTTCCCCGCCTTGATAGCTTCGGGGCCGCAGAATGTTATCTCGTCAACTTTCCGGATGAATTTTGACTTTCCGGGTTTTTTGATCGCTAATTTACCACTCTCGATTTTCATCTCGGCGTGCGCCATCCATGAACCGACGAACACCACCATTTTCGCCGCGGTCGTGAGGTCGATGAACCCTCCCGGCCCCACGTAGTTGATCGCGCCCTTGCCTCTGTTCGAGACGTTGATGTTTCCCAGTTCGTCCGCCTGCAATACGCCGAGGATGGTTACGTCGAGCTTCTCGTAGCACATCTTGAAGATTTCAGCGGAGGAGATGATTTTCTTGGGACACGACGCCGCGCCGAAAAAGACTCCGGGCGCCGGGATCCCTCCGAGCACTCCGCTCTCCGTGAGTAGTGTTATGTCATCGAACAGGCCGCCTTCATACAGCAGCCGGCACACTTCCTCGGGCAGTCCCACGCCGATGTTCACGTACATGCCTTTGCGGCCGTTTTCAACCACGGTCGCGGCCGCGAGCCTCGCGAGAGCGTTGTCAACTTCGCTCCTCATAGGGGTTATCTTGAGAACTCTGTTGATGAATCGCATCCGCTCGATGCCTTCGTCAACCGAAATTTTGCTGTTCGTTGTGAGATATGACCACGGTTTCCTGTGATATACCGATCCGGTTTGTTCCGTTTTGGGATAGTAAACGATCGCATCGACATCGCTCGCGGGGAGGAAGACCTTGTCGTAGCCCTTATCAGCGACCACGCCCACGTTCACGATCACCTTGCCGCCGTTCTTGCGGGCCGCCTTGG
>JAKLIR010000273.1 GCA_022709505.1 bacterium
CCGGGCGCTCGTCTCGGTCGTCGAGGATCGTCTCTATCCCGGCCGCGTTCAGCGCGTCGTACGCTTCGAGCGCCGCCGCCGACTGCTCACCGTCCGAGGCGCTCACGGGAATCACGTTCACAATGTAAGGCGCGAGCGCGGGCGGCCATATTATTCCATTGTCATCATGGCTCTGCTCTATCGCGGCCGCCACTGTCCTGCCTACTCCAATCCCGTAGCAGCCCATCTGCACGAGCACTTCCACTCCGTCCGTGTCCGTGTACGACACGTTCATCGCTTTCGAATACTTTTGGCCGAGCTTGAAGACGTGCCCGACCTCGATGCCCCGGAAATACCTCAGCGTCCCGTCGCAACGGGGACATGCATCTCCGTCGATCGCATTCCTTATGTCCGCCATCATGTTCACATCGAAATCGCGTCCGCGGTTCACATTAATCGTATGGACGTCGGCCTTGTTACCGCCGGCTACCATGTTGACCATGTCCGCCGCACCGCGATCCATAACAGTGAAAATCTTTTCCTTCATGCTCTGCGGCCCCGCGAAACCAGTCGGCGCGCCGGTCACTCTCTCTATAGTCGCATCGTCCGCGAGTTCGAGCACTTCCGCCTTCAATTCTCGTCGCAACTTTATCTCGTTTATCTGATGGTCTCCCCGAACGAGAGCCGCCACGGGATTTCCGTCCGCCGAATATATGAGCGTCTTCAATATCTTTTCCTTCGGGGTTTTGAGAAACGCGCTTATCTCCTCGATCGTCCTCTGCGAAGGCGTGTCCACATCTTCCATCGGCAGGAGTTGAGCGTCCGGCTCGATGTCCTTTATCTCGCCGCCGATCTGCGCCCGTTCGAGGTTCGCCGCGTAGTCGCACTTATCGCAGGAAACAACTATATCCTCGCCCGTCTCCGCGAGCACCATGAACTCGTGAGACGCATCGCCTCCGATCGCGCCCGAATCCGCTTCCACCGCCCTGAACTTCAGTCCGCACCTCTGGAATATCCTCGTATAGGCGTCGTACATTTTCTTGTAGCTTACGTTCAATCCATCGAGATCGAGGTCGAAACTGTACGCGTCCTTCATGAGGAATTCCCGGCCCCGCATCAACCCGAACCGAGGGCGTATCTCATCCCTGAATTTCGTCTGTATCTGATAGAGCGTGAAAGGCATGTCGCGATATGAATTTATCCGCGATCGCGCGAGATCCGTCACGACTTCCTCGTGCGTCGGTCCGAGAGCATACTCCCGGCTCTGCCTGTCCTTCGTTCTGAAAAGGATGTTCTCCGCCAGATAAATATCGAGCCTTCCGGACTCCTGCCACAATTCAACGGGCTGAAGCACCGGCATGAGGACTTCCTGCGCGCCCGCCCGATCCATCTCCTCGCGCACTATGGTCTCCACCTTCTTCAGGGTTCGAAACCCGAGCGGAAGGTATGTGTACATACCGGACGCAAGCCTCCTTATAAGCCCCGCCCTCAACATCAGCCTGTGGCTCGGGATCTCGGCCTCTCCCGGCGTTTCCCTCAATGTGTAAAAGAACATTTCGCTGAATTTCATTCCATTGCTCTCTTCCTAATTTGATCGATGACCGGCTCACGCGCCGCCGCCGCTCCCGCCACTTCAGAAACCTATCCACAGTCGGAGGTCTCTCAGCGTCACGAGTAATATAAGCCCCATCAAAGCGCAGAAACCTATGTAATGGATCAGCCCCTCGCGTTTCGGGTCGAGAGGCCTTCGGATCACTGCCTCCCACGCATGGAATAATATCCTCGACCCGTCGAGCGCGGGAAATGGAAATAAATTCATGAGCGCGAGTCCGATACTGATAAACCCGAAGAAATTTATGAGATCCTTAATTCCTTGCCTCGCGAAACTCGTCGCATACTGAATGATCCCTATCGGCCCGGCCACGCCCTCCACTGATTCCTGCCTTTTTATCATCCCCACGATTCCCTTTATCATCAAGTCGAACGAGATGTAGCTCTGCTGCACCCCGTACTTGATCGCCGTGAACGGGCTTATCCGCTCCACCGTCGATTGGAGAGAGACGCCGACGAAGCCGCCCGCCGTGCCTTTCAGCGTCATTTTCAACTCTTTCCCGCCTCTGTACACGAGCAATTCCGTGCCGTCCACGGGCAGCAAATACTTGTCTCCGGAGAAATCCGCGCCGCCGAAATCGAGTATCACATCGCCTTTCACTATCCCGGCTTTATCCGCCATCGAGCCTTTTTCCACGGATTCCACTTTTCGCGGTATCGGGTTTGTCAGTATCGCGCCGATCTCGCCCCGTTTCTTCGCCTTGTTCAACTTCGGCGCTATCGTCAACTCTTTCAACTTCCCGGCTCTCTTAACTTTGAAAACCACCTTTCGGCCGGTATGCGTCCTTATGTACTCTATCGTTTTAGTCCTATCCCCGGCCTTTTCGCCGTCGAAAGACACGATCACGTCCCCGTTCTCGAGACCGCCTTTCGCCGCCGCCATCCTCGGGTCCACGAACGCCACCACCACGCTCTTCGAGAACTTGGTCAACGGCACCGGCGCCGGCCTCGGCACTCCCCATATCACGTATATCGAAGCGAAAAGCAGGATCGCCAGTATCACGTTCATGAACGGCCCGGCGAAAATTATAGATATCTTCTGGATCGGTTTCTTATATCTGAAATTACGCTCTCTCGGCGCCGTCGCTTCGAGAGTTTCGTCATCCTCTTCCCCAACCATCTTCACATAACCGCCGATGGGAAAGGCGCATATTTTATATCGCGTGCCCCTGAAGTTCACACCGACTATTTCAGGGCCCATTCCGAACGCGAACTCAGGCGCTTCCACTCCGTTCAGTTTCGCCGCGATGAAATGCCCCAGCTCGTGAAACAGTATCACAAGACCGAACGCAAAAAGAATTTCCACTCCTATCAACACGTACTTCGCAATCGACGCACTTTCCATTTGACCATCCTTTTAAAGTGAAAAAACGCCCGCGGCTACTACCATCACATCCCACGGGTCAGGAAACAACGAAGAGCTTCAGATAGATGAACGTCACGGGAAGCGTGAACAGAATGCTGTCCGCGCGATCCAGCACACCACCCGCGCCTATGATCAGGGAACCAGTGTCCTTAACCTGAACCTCTCTCTTGAACGCAGACTCCGAGAGATCCCCCACCTGCCCGAACACGCCGTTCAGAAGTCCGATAGCAAGCGCATGACCCACTCCGATTTTCAGCAACGAACATAACAACACCGACATTGCCACGCTCGCCGAAAGCCCCCCCACGGCGCCCTCTATCGTCTTGTTGGGACTGATTTTCGGAACGAAAGGTGTCCTGCCGACCGCCTTGCCTGAGAATAACGCCCCGGCGTCGCACGCCCAACCGCACATCAACGGCAGCATCGCCAGCACGTTATACGCGTAAACTTTGCTGTAGTAGTCCGTGTAAAGATCCTTCAGGTTGAAAACAAAACTAAGCAGCGCTCCCACGTAGATACTTCCGAAAACCGTCACCGATATGTCTGCAATCGTGTGCTTGATCCCGCCGCGCACCGCCCTCGCGAATTGAAGGCACAGCACGGACAACACCGCCACCGATACCGACAACTGAAAACTCACGTCCGGAACTTTGTACGCGGCGAAAAGAAAAAACATCCCCAGTGGTATCCCCAGTCCGGGCATGGGATTCATCCCGCTCTTCCGCAGCAGCTCGAAGAACTCGACAAGCGCCACGGCCGTCACCGAGAGTGTGAAAAGGAGCAGCAAAACCTCTCCCTTCGTACTATGTAAAGCACTACCGGGCCGAGTACGACCCCTCCTACAACCTTCATTGCTACACTTGAATTTTTCATCGCTCGAAATCTTCTCGGTTTTATCGTATTTACTCAAGAAGCATCGCTTATGTTGAAATTATAACTTTTCATGGAATCGCTGGATCAGCGGGTGTGGAAACAGTCCTCAAAACAACCTTTCCGTCTTCACCCTTCATGACACACGCGGTTCTCTCGACGGTTTCCACCGCATCGCCGCGCTTTTTCACATACTCGGGCGCCTCAACCTTTTCGATCCCGGCGACTTCCACGCCCGCGCGCCTCAGTTCCGCCTCAGCGTCTTCAGGCGTCATTCCCGTCACGGAAACATCCATTAGAATTCCTTGATTTCCTTCTCTTTCTTTTCCACCTGTTCGTCGATCTTCTTTATATATGCGTCCGTCATCTCCTGCACCTTCTTCAGGGCGCGTTCGAGATCGTCTTCCGTGATTTCCTTTTCCTCTTCGTAGAGTTTCAATTCGTCGTTGGCCTCGCGCCGTATATTCCTCACGGCGACCTTCATCTCCTCGCCCTTTTTGTGAACGAGCTTCGCGAGTTCGTTGCGCCTCTCCTCGGAAAGTGTCGGGAGTTCCACGATAATGTTATGCCCGTCGTTCCTCGGGGTGATGGCGAGGTCGGACGTCATGATCGCTCTCTCGATCGTATTCAGGTTGGCCTTGTCGAACGGGGCGAGTTTAAGTATCCGGGGTTGCGGCACGGAAATAGTCGCGAGCTGATTGATGGGCATCTTCGAGCCGTAAGCTTCGGCTGCGATGCCCTCGAGCAAAGCGGGCGTGGCGCGCCCGGTGCGGATTTTTCCGAACTCTCGCACCGTCGCTTCGATCGTTTTCTCCATACGGGATTTGATGTCTTCGAATACTCCGTCAAGCATCTTGGTCCCCTCCGATTAGGGTTCCGACATCGCCTCCGAGCACCAATTTCTTTAAATTGCCCTTCTTGGGAAAATCGAACACGATGATCGGAATGTTGTTGTCCATGCATAACGAAATAGCTGTTGTGTCCATAACGTGGAGGCGGCGCTTGATCACCTCCATGAAGGAAAGGCGGTCGAAGCGTTTCGCACCGGAGTGTTTCTCCGGGTCTTTGTCATACACGCCGTCAACGCGGGTTGCTTTCAAGATCGCGTCCGCGCCGATCTCGACGGCGCGCAACGCAGCGGTGGTGTCGGTCGTGAAAAACGGGTTCCCCGTCCCCGCCACCATTATAACCACGCGCCCTTTTTCGAGATGCCTGATCGCGCGGCGCCTTATGTA
>JAKLIR010000274.1 GCA_022709505.1 bacterium
ATGGATGATTCCGTGGAGATGGCGCGCGTGTTCGCCGGACTCGGGTTCGAGGAAACGGACGATCCGCGTGAGGCCCGGGTGATACACATCAACACTTGCGCCGTGCGGAAGAAGGCGGAAGACAAATTCTTCAGCTTCCTCGGCGAACAGAAGCAACGAAGGCTCAAGGGCGAAAAAATCGTGATCGGTGTTTCGGGCTGCGTTCCGGAGTTGCACGATCTTTCGCGCACGAATCCCGAGATCGATTACATAACGGGCGCGGGACGTCCGGACGAGTACCTTGATATAATCAAAAGAGCCGTGGCTTCATCCGCATCGAACGCCGGGCCGGTCTCCGCTCCGGATCGCGGAACCGGGCTTTTCGAGTTCCAGACGGTGATCCGCGGATGTTCCAACTATTGCGCGTACTGCGTCGTGCCCTATGCGAGGGGCGCGGAGCGCAGCATACCCGTGGATGTCATTACAGAGGAGATACGCAGGAAGGTTTCGCGCGGAGTGAAAGAGATCACGCTGCTCGGACAGAACGTGCTCGCATACGGGGGCGATCTCGAACCGCGCGTGGGATTGATCGATGTAATTCGCGCAGCGCATGAAATCGACGGTCTTGTCTGGATCAGGTTTGTGACTTCGCACCCGCGCTGGGTGACGGCGGATTTTGTGAGGGGAGTTGCGCGGCTTCCTAAAGTCTGCGAATATTTTCACGTCCCGTTTCAATCGGGCGATGACGAAGTTTTATCAAGAATGAACAGGGGCTACACCGTCCGGGAATATGTTGAAAAGATGGAGATGATAAGGGATGAGATTCCGGGAGCGGCGATCAGCGCGGACGCGATTGTGGGATTTCCGGGCGAGAGTGAGGAGCAGTTCGAGAATACGCTACGGCTTGTGGAGGCTGTTGCGCCGGACCAGCTCTACGCGTTCAAATATTCCGTAAGGCCGGGCACGCGCGCGGCCGGATGGGAAGACGATGTGCCGAAGGAGACCAAGGAGCGGCGGCTCGCCGCACTCGGCGACCTGCACAAGGAGATAGCACGGAAGATCAACGGGAAAATTATAGGTTCCATTGTCGATGTTATGGTTTCGGAAAAGGTCGGCGATGGCCGTTTCCGGGGCAGGACGAGGACCAACAAGATAACGGATTTCAGGACTGCGGCGGATCACAAGATCGGAGAAGTGATCCGGGTCGGAATAACGGGCGCCACGCCGCACGCGCTGCAGGGTGAGTCTGAATGAACAATGTAACGCCGATGTTTCAACAGTACAGGGCGATCAAGGATTCGCATCGCGACGCGATCCTGCTGTTCAGGCTTGGGGATTTTTACGAGATGTTCGGGGAGGATGCACGGGAGGCCGCGCCAGTTCTCGAGATAGTTCTAACCGCGCGGGACTTCGGCAACGGGGTTAAGATGCCGATGTGCGGAGTGCCGCATCACGCCGCGGACGGCTATGTCGCCAAACTGATTCGCGCGGGTTTCAAGGTGGCGATCGCGGAGCAGACGGAAGAGCCGTCGGCCGGGCGGAAACTCGTGAACCGGGAAGTGGTGCGCGTCGTGACGCCGGGCACTTATCTCGACCCTGAACGGCTCGATGCGGATCGCAACAACTATCTCGTTTCGCTCATGGACGGCGGAGACAGGGTGGGCGTCGGGATTCTCGATTTATCGACCGGGGAATTTAGGGCCGGGGAGGTCGCGCGCGGAGCTGAAGCGGCGGGTGTGGTTCGCGAGATCGAGCGCCTCGCTCCTAAAGAGTGCGTGATTGCGGGTCGGGATGACGAGCGTGATCTCGCTGCCGCGGTGAAATTCAGATTCCCAGACGTGAAAGTAAACGAGATCGAGCCGCTTTTCGATCCTGCGTTTCACAGGGACCGCTTGTGCCGGAAGTTCGGCGTGAACTCCCTGCACGGTTTCGGACTCGAAGATCTGCCGCTCGCGGTGATGGCCGCCGGACAGCTTCTCGACTACGTGAAGGAAAACCTCAGGCTCGATCCTCAGCATATCAGGTCGATCTCGCTCTACCTGAACAACGCGGGCATGTATCTGGACGCGACGACGAGGCGGAACCTCGAACTGACGGAGACGATAAGAGACAAGGCGAGAAAGGGCAGCCTTCTCTGGGTGCTTGACCATACGTTGACGCCGATGGGGAAACGCCTGATCCGCAAGTGGCTCGAACAACCTTTGACCGACCCGGACGAGATCAACAGGCGGCTCGACGGAGTGGCGGAACTCGCGTCCAACCGCGCCGCACGGGAGACGATAAGAAAAAAGCTCTCGGAAGTAAGCGACCTCGAACGGCTTTCGAGCCGTGTGGCCACGATGCTGATAACGCCGCGCGAGCTTCTCGCTATCCGCGACTCGCTTGCCGCCCTTCCCGAAACCGGCGCTGAAATAATGTCTCTGAAAAGCGACATAATGGAATCCGTCCGTGCGGACTTCGACCCTCTCGAAGACGTGCGCGGGTTGCTCGCCGGTGCGATTTCGGAAGACGCGCCGCGGGTTTCGCGGGAGGGCGGCATCATAAAGGACGGATACAGCGAGCAGGTGGACTCTCTGCGCGAGGCGCGCCGCGGCGGCCGGAACTGGATAGCCGCCCTTGAAGAAAAAGAAAAAAAGGACACCGGCATACGTTCCCTGAAGATCGGGTTCAACAAGGTGTTCGGCTACTACATAGAAGTGACGAAAACGAATCTGAACCTCGTCCCACCGCACTATATAAGAAAACAGACTACTTCCAACGGAGAGCGCTATTTCACGGAGGAGTTGAAGGAGAAGGAACTCGCAATACTCGGTGCGGAGACGAAATTAAACGACCTTGAATACCAGTTGTTCTGCGAGACGCGGGACGCGGTTCTCGAACAGATCGGAAGGATACTCAAGACGTCCGCGTCGCTCGCCGCGCTCGATGCGTTGGCGTCGCTCGCTCAGACGGCGGACGAGAACGGATATACCCGGCCGCAGGTGAGCAACTCCGAAACAATAAAGATACGGGACGGGCGGCACCCGGTTCTCGACCTGACGCTGCCGGCGCAGACGTTTATTCCGAACGATACGCTTTTGAACTGCTCCGGCGGTCAGATTCACATAATCACGGGACCGAACATGTCGGGGAAATCGACGTACATGAGGCAGGTGGCGCTGATCGTGCTGATGGCGCAGATGGGAAGTTTCGTGCCTTGCGGCGCGGCGGAGATCGGGGTGGCGGACAGGATATTCACGCGGGTCGGCGCGGTGGACGACATCACGCTCGGACTGAGCACGTTCATGGTCGAGATGGTGGAGACGTCGGTGATACTGAACAATGCGACGAAAAGGAGCCTGATACTTTTGGACGAAGTGGGACGCGGCACGAGCACGTCCGACGGGGTGAGCATCGCGTGGGCGGTTACGGAATACATCCACGAGAGGATAGGGGCGCGCACGTTGTTCGCGACGCACTTCAATGAGCTTACGCGGATGGCGGAACGGTTCGGGCGGATTGAGAACCATCACGTATCGGCGCATGAGAAGGGGCGCGAGGTGGTTTTCACGCATAAGCTGAGGCCGGGGGGCACTGACAGGAGTTTCGGTGTCGAGGTGGCGCGACTCGCCGGGCTGCCGGGCTCGGTGATCGGCCGCGCCATGGAGGTGCTCGCCGCGCACGAGGATCATCGCGAGGTGAATGTGCCTGACGCTCGGACGGCGCAGCTCTCGCTTATTCCGGACAAGCCGCCGAGTCGTGTGGAGGAACTTCTGCGTTCAGTGGCTCCCGAAGATGTGACGCCTAAGAAGGCGCTTGATATTTTGTACAGGTTGAAAGAGATGCTGGAAGAAGGCGACGCGGGCGCATAGGCCGCCGGAATGAAAAACGAGAGGTTTGCCGGGATGTCGAAGAGAGCGGTGTTCATGGATCGGGACGGAACGATAAGCGACGAGGTGGGGTACATCAACCACGTGTCGCGATTCAGGCTTCTGCCGCGCACGGCGGAGGCGATCGTTCGACTCAACTCGGCCGGTGTCGCGGCGGTAGTGATCACGAATCAGGCCGGCGTGGCGCGAGGATATTTTCCCGAGGAGAGGATTATCGAGGTTCACGAGCGGATGAAGGTGCTGCTCGACGAAGCGGGAGCGCGGCTCGACGGAGTGTATTATTGTCCGCACCACCCGAGGTCGGGCGAGCCTCCTTACAGGGCGGACTGCGATTGCAGGAAACCTAAAACCGGACTGATAGACCGTGCGGCGGCGGAACTTGATATCGATCCCGGGGGCTCTTATGTGGTCGGCGACAAATTTTCGGATGTCGAACTTGCGCATCGCGCCGGATGCAAGGGCGTGCTCGTGAAGACTGGCTACGGGCGCGGCGAATGGGAATACAACAGGGAAAAAACCAAAACCGTCCCAGACCATGTTTGCGAGGATTTGTTGGACGCTGTCGAATGGATTCTGTCCGACATGAATGCGGGGTGAAGAAGAGGTTTACAGGTCTCCTTTCGGCAACATAAACACAAACAATGCGTGGTGTTTTACAATAGATCAGGTAACGTAATTCAGTTCAAAATTCCGAAGACATCAGGGACAGGATATATTTTTCCTTATCCGTGAGGGCGCCTCTTTTAGAGATTTCGGCGAGGATGTTTTCCTCGTCCGAGAGGCCCTTGAGGATTGATTTGGGAGATATGAACGGCTCGGATGGGAAGTTATCGATGTGCAGGTTGAATTTGAGTTCGGAATCCTTTTTGAAAGAGCCCACCTGAATTGAAATGTAGTGAAGCGCGGCGATGAATCTTTCAAGCCGTTTTTCAGGTGAGGATATGCGGAGCAAAGTTCTCGCAGCGATTATCATGAGCCTCGATATCGGGACTCCGGGGACGGCTTTTTCTTCTGTTTCAGAAGCAAGGCTGAGGTTGTGAAGGAGAAAATCGCAGGCGTCCTCTCTCGAATGTTTTTCGATTTCCTCGATCAGTTTTTCGAAGTAGGGCGAGCCGATCGGAATCTGGCAGGTTATGTCCGAAAAGGTTTCCTCGTCCGAGTTGAGAGCGGTTGTTTCGATAATAGCGTTGATCGCGGTGGAGCGGA
>JAKLIR010000275.1 GCA_022709505.1 bacterium
CGGTGACCATTTTGCTGTCGAAGTTGTTGAAATCGGCGGAGGCGGCGAAGCGGCCGGTCGCGCCGAGCGGTATGAAATCGTTGTTGTAGCAGCGCATAGAGGAATATTCATTGGGGCAGGGCAGCCGGGTGAGAGGGTTCGGGCCGCATTTCGCGCCGACCATGGCGATGCAGGTGGAGTCTTCCTTCGAACGGTCCGGGAAGATTCCAACCCATATAAGTTGCTTCTGAATGACGGACACGGTCGCGGGTCTGCTCTCCATTCCCATGTAACGCGCCTTGAGCACGATATCGCCGATTCGCGCGGGGTGGAATACGACCAAGTCTTCGATCCTTCCGTCTCCCGGATCGATCAGCCATTCGGCTTTATCGGACACATCCTGAGCGGTACCGTCCGTGTATCTGGCGATGACGTTCACGTAGGCCGTGCCGTTAATTTCGATCCTCGGCGGAAAAACCTGCACTATGAGCTCTTTCAATTCGGGCGTTTTAAGAACCGCTATCCCGAACGGGTCGCTCACGATGTCTTCGTATTTCGCCGTTAGTTCGGTCTCCCCGGCGGCGGTTGCGTAAAACGTCGAGCC
Organism: bacterium; assembly: GCA_022709505.1. Classification (GTDB taxonomy): domain Bacteria; phylum UBP15; class UBA6099; order UBA6099; family UBA6099; genus JAKLIR01. The sequence continues at coordinate 584 of JAKLIR010000275.1, forward strand.
GTCCATATACCCGATGCCGGGGTCTTTCACAGAGATAGTCGCCGCGGCGGTGACGTCTCTCCACGGTTTTGTCGATGATCCCAAAAGGACTGTCAGCGGACAGAACTCGCCGACGTGCAGGTAGGGGCACTTGCTGTTGATGATAAGCGTTTCCGGCTCCGGCTGGATTTCCTCGACCGATATTTTCACGGCGTTGCTCGTGTAATCTTGGTATGTGGCGGTGATCGTGACCTGCCCGAGGCTCTGCGCGAGGAATCCGCCGTTCGCAATTTCTCCTATGCCGGACGGCTCCATTGTGAAGCTCGATTGCGAGGTCACATCGCTGGTGGTGGAGCTTACGCCGTCCGATGAAATGAGCGCTACTTTAAGCTTCGTCGATTCACCTGTTAAAAGTTTTTCCGCCTCGGTCTTGAGGACGAGACTGAACACCGGTTGTTCGGTTACGATGACCGTGACGATGTTGCTCTGGGCGTCCCCGACCGTCGCCGTTATAGCGACTTTCCCGGAGTCGTGCGCGGTATAAACCGCGTTTTCAACCGCGCCCGGATCCGCGCCCTCCGCGCCTTCGAGCGAGAACGTCGCGCCGGAGGTAACGTCCTGAATTACTCCGTCCGCGCCTTTCAGGCTCACAGTCAGCGCGGCCGTCTCCATGGGCGCGAGAATGTTCTTCGATATGGCGAGAATCAATTCGGATGAGGGGACTGGAATTGATTTGACGGATATCTCAATGGTATTACTTGTTAGATTTTCGAAGGACGCCGTAAGCTGAACTTTGCCTTCCGAGGAAGCTTTGAAAACACCGCCTTCAACAACGCCGATCGATGTGTCCGACAGTGTGAAAGCGGCCGCGGCCGTCACTACGAGCCACGATCCGTCCGAAGCATATCTGACGACCTTGAGATCGACGGTCTTACCCACTTCCACCGTGTCCGAGGAAACCGAGAGGATGAGTTTTTCGGGTTCGGCTTTTTTCACGACGGTTATCGAAACCGCGTTGCTTTTTATGTTGCCTTTTTTCGCAATTATCTCAGTTGTTCCGACCGCAAGCGATTTGAAGACGCCGCTTACGACATTCCCTATCGTTGTCGCCGACAGGGAGTAGGAGGCCGTGGTCGTCAGATCGAGCTGCGTGCCGTCCGAATAATTTCCCACTGCGTTCAGTTGTGAAGATTCCCCGAGTTGCACCTCTGATTTGTCGGCGTAAAGTTCGATGGACACGAGGGTCGCCTGCGGTTTCACAACGGTGATTCTGATCGAATCGCTCTGCTCGTCTCCGAAAGAAGCGGAGACGTCGCATTTGCCTGCCGCGACGGCTTGGTAAGCTCCGGGCGTGTCGCCGCTCTGCAGAACTGACGAAGCACTGATGTTCCACGTCGCTTGCTGTGAAATGTCTATCTCTCCGTCCGATGTTTCGCAATAAGCGGCGAAGGTCAGCGAGGCCCCCGTGTTCACGGTCGTCGCATCGGGGGTCAACTGTTTCAAGGTCACGCTCGTGCAGCTCACGTTATAGGAGAGGATCACCGGTTTCAGGGCGAACACCCACACCGCCTTGAACACGGCGAGGTTGGAATCTTTCGTGATGGATTTGTATTTGTTTCCGGAATATTCGAACATCGTGTCGGCGATCGCGGAAGAGTTGTCGCCGAAAACCTCGGTGAACGGGAGCGCGCGGTGGTAGGGGTTTCCGATCAGATTCCATCCGGGGCGGAGTTCGACGATGAGCGGCGCGGCGTCGTCCGGGCCTTGGCAGAGGCCTTTGTCGCCGGCGGGAGTTTTGTCGTTCACGGCGTACCCGTGTCCGCGCGTTAGTACGTCCACTTCGGAATAAATGATGCCGTTCCAAGCGTATGCCTTCAGGTCGGGATTGTTGAGTTTGTCGCGCAGTTCGCTGATGGTTACATCGCATGGAGCGGAAATAAGGCTCCAGTCATTTTCGAGTGTCGGCGGTTCTCCGTCGGCGCGCGAGGCTATTGCGGCCGAAAGTGTTATCAGTACGGCGAAAACTGCTACTTGGAAATATTTTCTCGATAACATGGGGGGAACACTCCTTTCACCGGGTGAGCACCGGCGATACGGCGTATCGATGCAAAATCATATAACTTTATATATTTTAACACTATTCGACTGATTCTAAACATAAATTACGAATTTGGGGCATGGTACATTGCATTTCCGGCGAAAAATATGAAAAACATCTTGCAGGCGGGGTGAATGCGGGGAAAAACAAACAAGCTGTGAATATTCGAACCTATTCAGCGGAACGAACATTCACAGCTTGTGCGTGACTTAACTCGGATTCGCCAATAGTGCGCCGAATCCAGTGCAATGTTCATAGCGGCGAACGGCTTCGTTGTCGTCGCATTTTTTCGTTCACGTACATTTCGGTACGCTCACCGGCAAGATACTCCTTCCGCCTTGCTTTTCATCCGCTCTGAATCATTGCTCCCGAATCCCAATGACGGATTCGGGGTTGATCTCCTTAATGCTTAATTATTCAGAGAATCGCGTTCAACTTTTTGCTGAGGACGTCGTATCCGACGAGGCCGACGATGCGGTCCGCCTCCGCGCCGTTCTTGAAAAATATAACCGTGGGGACGCCTCTTATTCCGAATGTAGTGGCGATCGCCTGTGCTTTATCCACATCCATGCTGAAAACTTTCGCCTTGCCCGCGTAATCGTTCGCTAATTTATCGATAGCGGGGGCGAGCGCTTTGCAAGGGCCGCACCACGTAGCGCTGAAATCCACCACTGCCGGTAATGTCGATTTTTTAACTTCCGCTTCGAACTGCTCAGCGTTCAATTCGTTTGTCATTGTCATCATCCTCCATAATTGTTCGGCCGGTCGGCCGAGAAAAGTCTATTTGGGCCGTCGATTCTCGTTTTCGGCGGTTCGGATATATTAACATAAAATCGTGCGCTGCGGTTCCCGGAATGAACAAGGCCCCGGTCAGTGAGGGATGCACCAGCCGGAAACGAGCCGGTGTTCGGCGGCGTCCTCGCGGTTTTCCGGAAGTGTAGTAGCTCCAGCTTTATTCACGGGGGTGATACCTGTGAGCGCGGCTGCCGCGGTGGCCGCCGCCGCGATGATGAAGTCCCGCCTCGATATTACGCCGGTTCTTTTTGAATTTTCGTTATCCATTTTTCTCACCAATTGCCGATATGTTCTTCGGCCCATCCATAAGCGTTTTTCAGGTGAATCGTCCTGTCGCCCGCCCGGAGCGTGCCGGAATAGTGTCCGAACATCTGATGGTTCGCCGCCACGACTTTGCTCGAGTCGCCGCCGGAACTCGTACCGCCGGCGTTTTCGTAGGTCGGCGTGAGTTTCAGGTCGAGTTTATTCGAGACAGAGGTTTTTATAGTCCACGGCTCCCAAAAATCATTCTTATTGTAAGAAAAAACCACATCTTCCGATATCTTATAAAGTTTTCCGTTCAGACAGATTCCGTTTTCGTTCGCGCCTGTTCCGTCCGTCCATTTTGCGCCGATGTTAATGCCGATCAAGTCGCCGTCTTGCCTATGGTTGAAAGAACCCCAGTTCCATATTATCGTTTTCGGCCACATTCCCCGGCCGAAATCGAGCACGCCGAATGAGGTTTCGGGCTTGAACTCGAACGTCTCGCCGTCAAGGGTAAAGCCTCCGCGAGCCGGAAGCGTGTTCTGCTTCGATGTGAAATGGAACTCGTCGTTGCTCCAAGGGATCACTACGTTGAGCGTCTCGTGTCCGGGCGCTTTTTCGAGCGTGATGTCGGCGTCAACCTTACGGCCTTGAACCGAAGGGCAGCTTGAGGTTATTCTGATCTCGGTCGGGGTGTGCGCGATCTCGACTTTTATCACCGCGTCTTTGAAGCGCACGTTTTCCTCGACTTTGGGCGGCATGTTCACTCCGAGACCGCGGGGCGACACCGATGCGCCGTCTATGCGTTTGCCTGTCTTGAAATTATGAATGGAAACCGATCCGACGCCGAGGTAGTCTATGTTGGCCACCGTAGCGGAAAACGCGAAGTCTTCGTTCAGAATCATCCAGAAGTTCCATTTTTTCTTTCGAGGCCAATGGCCTGAAAGATTGCACGTGTGGAGCGGAACCCGTGACCATCCGAGCGCCCCTCGGTTGAGTTCGCCTTTCTCGTCGCAAAGAAGCACCTGTTCGGTTATTTCGCGTTCTATGTATTCAGCCATGTCGGCTCCGTCTGTTATAATTTGATGATGGAATCGTAACATAACCGGGAGCGGTTGCCAATCGACGGCCGCGCAAAAACATGCGAGGTGCAACTTTGAAAATGCCGTGGACGGGGCCTAAAAGAATCATCGACGGAGTGTGGCTGGTGGGGTCTTCCGCGAGGAGCCACGTATTCGACAGTTCGGTTTACGCCGTTCAATGCGACGGCGGCGTGGTCCTAATCGATTGCGGGGGACCGTACGGACTGAGCGACATCGCCGCGAATCTCGACAAGGCG
>JAKLIR010000276.1 GCA_022709505.1 bacterium
CGCGCGTCTTTTAGGAAACTCCGACGTTAAGAGGATAATCCCACAGACGGCCTTGTTGTTCTCGGCTCTCTTCCCAGCGTACATTTTGCTTTTGTTGCTTAACGTTTTCGGCGCGGTCGTGGATCACGACATCAGAAAAAATGAAAACATTTTTCTTTGGTCCTGCATTCTGATATCGTTAATATTTCTTCTCGTGACTCCGTATAATTCCACACCGTCTGCACTAATTATTTTCATTCTTTTCTTAGCGATAAACGGATCGCGGGCGATCGACACGATAGCATCCAAGATGTATAAAACCTCTTCCGCTTCAAAAGCCTTCGTCATAGTGATGTGCGCCGCCGTTATGATTCCTCCAATAATAGCAAACTCAAATAACATGGCGGCGCTTCACAACGACGAATCGAGAACCTTCGTGAATACGGTATTCAAAGCCTTGCCGCGTGATTCGATTTTCATAATCGAGCCGAGCATCGACCCGCTATACAACCTCGAATATCATCAGGAAATGAACAACTTCAGGACGGATGTCACAACCATCGTTCCGGAGTACATGCTCCGTGAAGCGTACAGGAATCACGTTCGAACCGTATATCCCGACATCGTCGCTCCGAGCGAAGGCGATTACGATGAACTGATTAATAAGATCGCCGCCCTGACCCCGGAGACGGCCGGAAGCAAGGCGTCCTATTTCATGAAAAAGAGAGTGGCGCAGGGTTTGATTTCGTCTTTCAACGAGAGCCTTCTCATCATGAACTTTTTTCGGCGGCCGCTTGCATACAACAGCATCGGAAAACTCGTCACATCCTCCATGTACGATCTCATGCAGTTCCAGCCCTCCGGATACATATTCATTCTTCATTCCTACCCGATCGGCTTCTCAGTGGAAGACCTTGCCGCGCTTTCAAAAGATCCTCTCGTAAAGGATCCCGTCGGCAGAAGGATCGTCGCGTCTTTCATGGAGAATACCGCCGAGAATTTTTTCACACAACAACGATACGACTCGGCCGGACCGCTTCTCGAAAACTGTTCTAAAATTGATCCGGATAGCTTATCCTGCCGCTTTTTCCTCGCTCTGGTTTTGAAGAAATGGGGCAAATACAACGAATCATTAAAATCCTTCGAAGCATCACTGAAACTTCTGAACGCGAAGAGCTTGGCGGGAAATCTCGACAGCAATGATCTATACATGTACGAGAGAATTTACATGGAATTGAACAAGCCGGACATGGCGGATAAATACAGAAAATATATAGACACAGGTGGTACGCCTAATCCGGCAAATGGAAACTCGGCGCCTTGAACCGGCGCACCTAATCAGGTTTTTTCACAGGGAAAAACAGGCCTCAATTATTTACTTTTGATTATATTGCTGAAAACCTTTTTGTATTTCGGGTTTTTCAAGGCTCTTTCCTTGAGTCTCGCCGCCTTTTCGTCAAGTTCGTCGAGCAGCCTCTTCGGCTTCCTCTGTTTCGAAGATTCAATCACATATTTTGCAATGATCGGGAATGTCAGAGACGCGCATGAATACACAACAGTTTGATTCACAGGCATCCCCTTCACTTTTCCCCAAGATTTCGCTTCCTGCGGAGTCGCCCCGGACAAACCGCCCCAATGCGGGGAGTCGGTCGTCAGTTGAATGAAAAAATCGTGGCCGCCGATGTTATCCTGAAGAATCTGCCATAGAGTCGGTTGCGTCTGAAGATAGAAATTCTTCGGTGATCCGCCGCCGATTATTATTACTCCGTTCTTCTCGGCCTCTCTGACTATCGCCGTCATTTCGATGATATCCATGATCGGATCGAGAAGAATATTCTTATCATGAAAATGAGGGATGATCATATTCATGGCGATCGACGAGTCTCCGGGCGACGAAGTGAAAACGGGAACACCATATTTCACGGACTGTGCAAGGAAAGACTTTTCCGGGAAAGGCGCCTTCTTCAACACTGATTCGCCGATCAATCTGTGAAGTTTCGCCGTCGAGACCGGCTTGTCGAACTTATGATCGAGAACCGCTTCGAGAATAATCCTGTCAGTTGGAAGCAACGTTTCATCGTCGCCTATATAAGTGTCGTATATTCTCGCAACGCCGTGTTTGTTCAAAACATAGTCATCCGCGTTCTGGCTTCCTTGAACCACCGGAAAGTTGAAAGCTCGATGCAGGTCATGGTAAATATTCGCGCCGGTTGAAACTATGAAATCCAAAAACCCCTTTTTCATAAGATCGATTATCGGGCCGGACATTCCGATCGGCGTCATGGCTCCGGCGAGTGTCATCGATACGGTCGTCTTCTCCTTCAACATCCTCGTGTATATTTCACACGCCTCCGAAAGCCGCCTCGCGTTATAACCGGATGCTCCGAAAACGTTGTCAACGAATTCTTTGACCGTCGATGGTTTACTCACATCGAGCGGTTCTATCATTTTTCCATCAAGGTAAAGATTCTTTTTACAGCCTTTCGCCATCGATGCCTCTCCATTCAGTATTCTTTTCCGAAAGTCCGGCTTCAAACCGTCTCTTCGTCCAACTGCCTCATGCACTTAATGCTGTCCTTGAGCGCCTGCTCTTCCTGATCCACCTGCCACAAAGGCAGATTGCATTCTATCGAATAAAGGCCGTCATAACAATTGTTTTTAAGTATTGATATTATTTCCTTCAAATCGACTTCGCCCTGCCCCAAAGGCACGCTCATCAACATCGGGCCGACATGCTTGATATCTTTTATGTGCGTGTATATCGAATACGGCGCGAGTTTCCTCGCCGTTTCGACAGGGTCTTCATCGAGATATATCGCGTTCCCGGTGTCGAGGGTGACTTTGAAATCCTCTGAATCGATCGTATGTATGATCTCGAGCATCTCATCGACCGTATAATCCGCGTGGTTTTCGAGCGCCACCGTCAAACCTTCGAGAGAAGCATCATGAGTGAACCTTTTCAACCTGCGCGCCACCTCCCGCACTTCTTTTTCCCTGTTGATCACAACATGCAGAGGCTTGTGGAACATATTCGGTATTATTAAACCGCCGCACACCCTCAACACCCTCGAACCGAAACCGTGCGCAAGCTCGAACATCTCGTCTTTCAAATTTTCTATTACTTGAAAAACCATGTCCGGCAGCGCAAAAGGCAATCCGAATCCGAACACGAGTTCGAGATTTTCCCGCGAAAGCTGCTCCTTTATATAATCAGGCGCTCTCCGGGCTTCTCGGGACATCATGAAATAGTCGAATCCTATGCCTTCCAAGCCGAGCTCGCCCGCTGTTTTTATAACATCTTCGAGCGTCATCTTCCCGACCATCATCGAATTGTGAAAGCTCCACTCATCCACACCCAATTTCATGGGGATTCTCTCTTCGACGAACTCGTCGGGGTCGCTCACTTGGCCGGCATCCGGGTGCATTGTCATATCATCAGGCATTTTTCCCTCCCGAAGTATCGATCATGTTATCATACGAAGTTGTTGACCGTCAATTTTCACTCTCGTCCCGAATTCGGGTTCGTATGTGTCCCGGTCCGAGTCGATGATCCAGCACAATGGATCGCCATTATTGCGATTTTCCGGATTCTTGAGGCGAAAAATCCGGCTTAATGTCCCTCCAAACCGAAAAAACCCCTGCTGGAGGGGTCTTTCGGTCAGGCGCGGCGAAACGCCCGAATTATTTCTTTGTGGTCTGCGCTTTTTTCAGCGCCCTCTGGAGCTTGCTGATCTTTGCTTCCAGTTCCTCAATGTCCTCTTTGGTCACAAGACCGATCTCTGAAAAAACCTTGCTTGTTCTTTCTTTGATCTTCTCAGCAAGCTTTTCTCTTTCGTCCTTGCCCTTTTCGAGCCATTCGTCGTAGCGATCCTCGCCGAGCTCAACGAGTTCGTCAAAGCGCTCCTGAATGGTCTTCTTCGATTCATCGTCCGCCGGTTCTTCTTCGGCAACGATTTCTTTTCCTTCAACGAAATCCTGAAGAAGGTCCTGCATCTTTGCTAATATGCCTATCCCAGCGAAGCCGATCTTGTCCATTTCGAGTGCCATTTCTTTTTCCTCCGATTTTTACATCTTGTCCGGCCAACCCGGCACAGTGATTATTATAAACACATTATTAATAATGTCAATCATTAATTGCAAATTAATTTATATATTTAAACCAAACATGAATGAACATTATATATTGCTTCGTTCATCTTAACGCTTCGGAGATTAATTCATATTTATTTACGCTGGGATGAATTATGTTAATTAGGAATTTAAATATATTATATATATTATTCATTTATAATAAAATGCTTTCACGGGGCAGACTTTCACACATCCTCCACAGGCAACGCATTTGGTCGCCCCAAGCGGCTTAATCCCAAAAGCGCCGATCCGAGTGTCAATTCCACGATTTATGAAATCAAGTATCCCCGCCCCTTCGACTTCGTTGCACACATATACGCATTTCCCGCATAGCACGCATCTCGATGCGTCAAAAGCTATTTCAGGGTGACTCGCGTCTATCGGGATTTCCTTCACCATGGGGACATATTTCTTGTTCTTGAGACCGAACTTCATTTCCTTTGCGATGGCCAACAACATACAGTCGTTTTTACCGGGACATCCTTCGCAGTTTACAGGATGCGCGGACATGATGAGATCGAAAGCGGTCTTCACAATCTCCAAAACTTTTTCCGACCGTGTTTTTACTGACATCCCTTCCGCAACCGGTGTTTTACAGCTCAATACCGGTTTCTCGATCCCCTCCACCTCGACATAGCACATTCTGCAGCCGGCAAACTGCGGCTCTCTTCCGGACATGAAACAAAGATGAGGTATAAAAACACCATTCTCGATAGCGGCTTCCAAAACAGTCGCCCCATCGCGTGCGTCCATGTATATGCCGTTTATTGTTATCTTCACCGTTCGCTACCCATATCCGGAATTTCCGCTCCGTCGCCCACCGTGGATTTCGACATCTTTTCCAACTCCGAAACCGGCGACACTTTCGCAACTGCTTCGTATTCGATCGGGCAAGCTTCGATACAGCAGTTGCATTTGACG
>JAKLIR010000277.1 GCA_022709505.1 bacterium
TGGCTATCCGCTCGACAATGTGCGGATATATCCCGGCATCGCCGAATTTCACTGATGCGTCTCCCAAGTCCGCTCCGTCCAATGCACCTATATCGAATAACTCAGCGGCGCATGAAAGCGTTCCTCCAAGCGACATGGTATCCAGTCCGAGTTCATTCACGGTATAATTGCCCAAAGTTATAGCTTCAAGATCATAGATATCGATCAGAGAACCCATCAAAACGACAGTTTCATATTCAGGCCCTTCGCCGCTCTTGCCGCCGACCCGAGTATGCCGCTGACACATTATCGGGCAGCCGTAGCACCCGGCTGCTTTTTCGAGAATGTTTTCCGCTATCGCTTCGCCGGAAATACTCCTCATCAATTTCGTATCGTGAATGTTATCCTGAAAATTCCTATGAGGAAGAATTCCCATAAGGTCTATCAGCTCAACGAGGCCGGCCGTGCCGAGCTCCCTGAAAACCCTCTTCGTCGCGGGCACGGCTTTCATTATGTGCCTCGTTTGAGAAAGAACATCCTTGAAACGATCGGGTTCGGCTATTTCCGTCTTCAGGCCGCCTTTGACAACAATCGCTTTCACGTTCTTCGATCCGAGAACCGCTCCGGGGCCTCCTCTGCCGAACGCTCTGTTGTTCTCATTCATCAGCGCGGCGAATCGAACCTTGTTCTCCCCGGCTGGGCCGGTGACCATCACACTGCACGCCTTGCCGCCGTGCTTGGCCGATACCGCTTCCGTCGTATCCGGCACGTTCTTCCCCCGCAGATCGGCGGCATCGAATATTCGAACCCGATCCGTGATTTCTTCCCCTTGACTGTCGATCGAAATATAAACCAATTTTGGAGAGGCATTCCGAAGCACGAGCGCATCATAGCCGGTGCTCTTCAGGACTTTCCCCCAAATGCCCCCCGAATTCGACGATCCGATCACGCCTGTCAAAGGTGACTTGAAAACGGCATGAGCCCTTCCCGCCGTCGGCAGGATTGTTCCCGAGAGCGAACTCACCGCGAACACGATCACGTTTCCGGAGCCGAGAGGATCGCACGCGGGATCGACCTTCTCGGTAAACAGCTTCGTCGCCAATCCCCTGCCGCCCAGCCACAAATCCGTATCATACGAATATTCAATGACTTTCGAATTCCCAAGATCGATCTCAATGACTTTGCATTTCATAATTCATCCCTTTTCCTTCAGTTCGCCTACCAACTTCGAGCCCTCGGAGGTTCCATCACGGACAGATCCAGACCGCGCATCACCGCCATTATCCTATAGTAACAAATGTCCTTGAGAGAAGAAATGTGCCTGAGAGCCTCTCCTATCGATTGCTCTCCTGAAGCCCAAGCCCCTCCGTGCGCCGCAATACATACATGGTAATCAAGCAACGCTCTCGAGATATCTTCCGCATCGAAACCGCATGCGAGTATCGGCACCGACGGATACAAAAAACCTCCTTCAGCATCGATTGGGATAACCTTGCAGTTTTCGCATTTCATAGTCTGCAGAGAAGCGAGAACCACCGCCTGCGCCTCCGAAACATAACAGTGCAGCAGCGATTTCAATGGTGTGTTCGCGTATATCGCCTTGTGAAGCGCCATTTCCGGATCATCCGAGGGTTCCGGTTTCAACGGGACCTCCATCATCGGCGCCTGAATATCATGCGGCAACGATGCTTTCGGGATATATAACATCGTTCTCGAACACCTGACACTCATCGAGCCGGAGTGAAACGGGCTGTACTTGGACTCAAAAATCCGATAACCCGTCTGTAAAAACATATCGACGGTGTCCGGTTCATCTCCGAAATCCAATCGTCCATCATTCTCGATGGAATAATCGGGAATATTTTTTTTGATAACAGACGCAGCTTCCACTATCTCTTTAACAACGAACGATCGGTCAACTCCGAGAATGTCGGAGTAATGAATCACTTCCCCCGAATTCTCGACAAGGCAAAGTTTGAAGAAAGCTTCTTCGAGAGAGCCGCCCGATGCGAAAGCTCCGTGCGCTTGAACTATCCCCACGGGATAGGACTCAAGTCTTTTCGCAATGGTCTCAGCCATTTCCTTCGAACCGGAAGCCACTGCAAACCAGTCCACCGGAACCTCGCCGAGAAATTTCACCCCAAGAGGGTCAAAGGGGATCAGCGGTTTTCTCGGATTTTCCTTCGGCATTGGAGCATCGTCGAGGGTAACTATCGTAGCGGCTTTCGTGTGTCCGTGCATCGTGGCTTTCTTGCCGGGCAGGTTTAGTATCCGGGCATGAATGTCCGTCTCACTGCTCGATTTGAAATATCCGTGATTCACCTTGTCGAGAGATGCGAAACATATTCGATCTCTCGTAAGTTCTCCCTTTTGAGACCCTGCCGCCGTTATGGCAAGCATCTCATTTCCATTTTCGTCGCTGCATTTAATGGATATATTCCCTGAATGTGAATTCTCTATCCCGAGAGTAAGCGCCGCTCTTCCGAACGCCCTGATTTTCAGATATATCTGTTCCTTATCCATTCTTCACGCCCCCGCCGCGGCGATTTCTCCCTGTCCGTTCTTGTTCTCACGTTCCAATTTCTTCACTTGAAAAACAATATAGGATCATCATCTCTATTTGTACAATGACGCGGAAAATTATTTTGAACGATTCATTTTATTATTTTGCATTATAAACATGTCGTATTCACGAAATTTCAGCTCTATATCGATCCAATAACATTCGTTCCGTTTTATTATCGCGCTATTTGTGTATATCCACGTTTATTATTTTATAATTATATGTATTAATCGTCTTTGAATGGACGCTTCATGAAGCAGAATTCAATAACATACAAGCTTATCAACAAGGCAAACAACATCCCGTTGGCTCAGCGAACACAGGCCATTGTGGGAACCGTGCTTCTTTTGCTTTTCGGAATTTCAATGTTTTTCAACGTTGTCATTCTCGTCAAAAGCTACAATGTATTTGAAAAGAAAAATATCAACGACAAATTAAACAGATTATCCATCCTATTAGACGAACAACTTACAGCGCTCGGAAACGTCGCTAAAGATTATGCTCAATGGGATGACACCGTAGATTTCATAAACAACCACAATAATGATTACATTAAATCGAATATTTCAATCGAATCATTCGACAACATCGATATAGATTTGCTATTGATCGTTAACTCGAAGAACGAAGTGGTTCATGGAGCAATGCGCTCTTCGAAAACTGAAAATAACTGTGTAAACATTCGATATATCAATGACCATTTATGCGATATTCCGCCGGACTATGTTGCAAGCCTGATCGAACGCACCCGCACCGCGGTCGGCAAAGATGCTACTAATGTCGTTCGAGGTATTGTAAAAATCGGCGGTCGATATCTGATGGTCGGCATATCCCCTATTTTAAAAACAGATAGAAGCGGATTAGTGCAAGGCCGTCTCTTCATGGCTAAAACGATCGACGCCTCTCGAATTAAAAAATATGAGAAAACGATTCTTTCGAGCATTGCATTAGAGAACTCTAAATCCAATAATCCGTCGAACAATAACGGCGTCTCTGATTTCTCGGATAAATATCTACATGCCTCATTACCTATGAAAACCATCGATAAAAAGTCTTTGGTTTTTTCAATCACATGCAAAAAGAGTCTCGACGATCAGCTCCGTATAAGCATCGTCCTTCTCGTCATAAGTCTCCTCGTCATGGGTACGGCATGTTTGCTGGTTGTCAGAACGGTTTTGCATTACTCCATCCTTAAAAGGATCAAGGAATTCGCCGAAAGAGCCGACAAAATAAGAAACGATCAGGGAATTACGTTGAGAATGCCCGTCAAAGGCAACGATGAACTCGACAGCCTCGCGATCGCAATGAACGATCTTTTGGATGAGCTCAACAGAACTCAGGAAGATTTGATATTCGACGCATTACACGACTCGATGACAGGCCTTGGAAACCGTGCTTTGCTCTCTGACCGGATCGAACTCGCCATGGCGTTTGCGGACAACGATCCGGACTACCATATAGCTTTGTATTTGATCGATCTCGACAGTTTCAAAGACATCAACGATGCTTTCGGGCATGATTGCGGTGACTACGTTTTGAAGGTGATATCCAACAGACTCAAATCGAGCATGAACAAAACAGATACGATCGTCAGACTCGGTGGAGACGAATTCGTGATCCTTCAAACAGTCGCTGAAGATCGGGAAAAGATCGAATCCGACGCGAATAAAATTATCGACATTATAAGCGAACCTGTGAATTGGCAAAATCAGAAAATAACGGTTACTGGCAGCATCGGCGTGTTTTCAAGCACGGAATGTTGCGGAAAATGTCAATCAAGAGAATGGCTTCGCGACGCCGACATTGCAATGTACAACGCCAAGAGACGCGGTAAAAACCGCTATAGTTTTTTCACCTGCGAACAAGGCAGCTTGGTGACGGCGAGGCTTTCGATCATAAACGATCTTAGAGCTTCCATTGATAATGAGCAGATGGAAACGTGGTATCAGCCCATAATCAGCGTGCAAAAAGGAGCAATTACGGCATGTGAAGCGTTGATGAGATGGAAACATCCGTCCAACGGTTTGATTAGTCCCGATATGTTCATCCCCCTTGCCGAAGAAAGCAGTTACATAGTTGACCTTGACACTTGGATGCTGAACAGTGCGCTCGAAGGTTTGTCCCGCATTAAAAGACATTCTCCACAACTGAAAATCAGCGTGAACTTTTCAGTCAGGATGATGTCCCATCACGATATCGTTAGTATGGTGCACACATCACTTAAGGATTTCGGACTTTCGGAAAGCGACCTGTGTATCGAGCTTACCGAAACCGCGGTTTCGGAAAATGAGGAGACTCTTATCGAGCCTATGCGAACGTTGTCCCAAAAAGGCATTCATCTCTATTTGGATGATTTCGGCACCGGGTATTCATCTCTGGGACGGCTCGATTTTCTTCCCATCGACGTGGTAAAGATAGACAGGTCGTTCGTGAGACGGATCGACCAAGGCGACTCCACAATAGTGGCGGCCGTGATTCGTATGGCT
>JAKLIR010000278.1 GCA_022709505.1 bacterium
CGGGCGGTACTTCAGAGCGCCTTCATTCTATGAGCTGTTCGGAGACAAAGGTTCGGTAATAGGGAACTCCGATCTTACACCCGAGAAAGGCCGGAACAGGGACGCCGGGCTCGTGCTGGACCTCTCGCGGGCGATCGGGCTGCCGGGGATGTTAGAGCTCTCCGCTTTCAGGAATGTGTCCGACAACATGATAGTGTTCGTTCAGAACTCGCAAAAGACGTCCCAGCCGAGGAACATCGGGCGCGCGCTGGTGAGAGGCGTGGAGTCCACCCTGTCATTCTCGCCCAGCGCTCGCTGGAACCTCTCGGCGAACTTCACCTATCAGAATGCGCGCGACGACAGCCTGATCCCCTTTCGGCGCGGCAACTTCCTGCCCGGCAGGCACGAACGAGAAATCGGGCTGCGCGCGGAATACAAAATACACGAGTGGAAAATGTGGTGCGATTCGTCGCACTCGAGCGGAAGCTTCCTCGACAGCGCGAACATATATCCCGTCCCGGAAAGGAACGTCGCGAACGCGGGCGTGACTTTCACCGGCGGCGGGACGACCGTTACCGTCGAGGGCAAGAACCTTTCCGACAACAGGGTGTCGGACATCATGGGATTCCCCCTGCCGGGAAGGTCTTTCTATCTGACTGTGACTAAAAATTTAAATAAATAAAGGAGAAGATTATGAAAATTACAAAAAGATTGATCGGTTTGATCTTGGTCGCCGCGACATGGCTGCTCGCGCCGGGCTGCGGAGGAGGAGGAGGCGGCGGTACAACATCGCCTCAATCCATCTCAGGCACTGTGCGCACTCCCGGAGGAATATCGACCGGCAGGGTTTCAGCCCGTCAAGCTTTCGCTCTTTCAGCCGTAACCGCCTCGACTCCCGTGGTGATTTATTCAGTCGGGACTTCGGGCGCTTTGACACAGATCGCCACCGGCCAAACAACTTCCGGGGCTTTCAACATCACGCTCCCCTCGGGGGCGAACTACGCGTCCGGCCTTCTCGTCGTGTCCGCGACGTTCGGATCGACTTCGATCAGGGCCTTCGTCACCACCGCGTCGAACATCGACGTCTCCCCCATAAGCGAAGCGGCAGTGCAACTCACGGCGGACGCCCTTCAACAAGGCGGAAAAACGCTGGGGCTGCTGACGATCACTCGCGCCGATTCGATTCAATCGAAAGTCGCCGAGGCGCTCGCCGCGGAAACGTTCTCTTCCGCGTCCTCGATTTCCGACGCGGTGGCGGCCGCCAAGAGCGCGGCTTCGAGAAACAGCGCGGTAACGGACGCGATCAACGCCGCAGTGTCCGGTTCGGCGTCCGTGACGGGCGTAAGCTATGCTGTCGTGACGACAACCGACTATAGTTCCGGGAAACTCGCGACTCTCGCCCTATCGGGAGGCTCGTCCACCGCGCCCACCGTCAACTCGAACGCGGCGATCATTCACAGCGACGCGGTGGTGACCGCGGCGGGCGGATACGTGTTCGTGATAAACAGGTACGGGCAGGACAACATTCAAGTACTCGACCCCTCGAATGGTTTTTCCCTTATCAAACAATATTCCGTAGGCAACGGCGCGAACCCGCTCGACATCGATCTGGTCTCCGCTTCCAAAGCGTACGTCTCGCGAGGCAACTCGACCTCCATTCTCGTTGTGAATCCGTTGACCGGCGACCAGTTGGGAACGATTAGCCTCGCCGATTTCGCGGATGCGGACGGCATCCCGGAAATGGGCCCGATAGAGATCGTCGGAACCAAGGCGTTTGTCGCCATTCAGAGACTTGACCGCAACACATCCTACTGGGACCCGCTCGGATCGAGCATGGTGGCGGTCATCGACACGCAGACCGATGCGCTTATAGACACCGACGCCGACGCCGCCGGAACTCAGGCGATCAGCCTCGTCTCCCAAAACCCGCAGGCGATGTATTACGAACCCGCCTCGGGGAAACTTCTCGTGAGCGCGTCCGGCAACTACTCGAACTCCGCGATGGCGGGCGGTATAGACAGGATCGATCCATCGACATACCATGTTGATCAGCTCGTGAGCAAGACCGCCTTGAACGGATCGCCGGGGGCGTTCGCGGTCGCATCCTCGACCAAGGGATACGTGGTGGTGTCAGACGCGAGTTTCGTGAATTCCGTAGTCAGATTCAATCCGTCAAACGGATCGGTGGGATCGGTGGTGTATTCAGCGGGCGGCTATGCTCCTTCCATCGGGCTTGATCCTTACGGGTTCCTTCTCATATCTGATCAAAGCTACACTCTGCCCGGAATCGCTTTCGTGGATACGACGACGGACACGCTCACATTCTCGCCCGTGAGCGTCGGGCTGATGCCTTTCTCCATCGCCTTCGTAACAGTGAGGCAATGAAAGAAGGCGCCCGGGATACCGTTTCCCGCCGCGACGCGGATTGAAAAAGGAGCGCGCTTTTAGATGAAGTCACGGATTATTTCGTTTTTCATAGCGGTGTTTGTGTTGTGCGCGGCCTTACTCGGATGTGCGGGCCGAGGGAATAAACACGCCTTGCCCGAGGCGGCGGGACATCATCCCCGGAGGATTGTCTCCCTCGCGCCGACGATCACGGAGACGCTGTTCGCAATCGGCCTCGACCGTGAGATCGCGGGAGTGACGGACTACTGTAACTATCCGCCGGAAGCGAGGAAAAAGCCCCGCACGGGCGGCCTCGTCGATCAGAATTTCGAAACCATTATCGATTTGAAGCCGGATCTCGTAATAGCCATGCCATGCCACGCGCAGACCGTCTCTCGGCTCGAGGAACTCGGCATAAAAACCCTGACAATCAAAAACGAAACCATAGGCGACTTGCTCGGCTCCATGCTCATAATCGGAAAAGCCACGGGGAAAGAGCGGCAAGCGGAGAAACTGGTGAAAACTCTGCGCGGGGAAATTGAGGCCGTGCGGGCGGCGCACGCCGGAACCCGTGGAAAAAAACCGCGCGTCCTGATCGTGGTCGGAAGAAATCCCGGAACACTCCAGAGCATCTTCGTCGCCGGGAGAAACACTTTCTTCAACCAGCTTCTCACGATTTCCGGAGGCGAAAATGTTTTTGGAGACTCAAAGAAAAAATACATCCAACCTTCTCTCGAGGAAATCGTGCTGAGGAATCCGGACATCATCATAGAATCGCGGGTCGGAAAAAACTTTTCGCTTCGCGAGCTGCGCCAGATTAAAAACGAATGGAACGGGCTCGGAGATGTCGCCGCGGTCAAGAATAACCGGGTGTATATTTGGACGGAAGACTATGCGGCTGTGCCGGGGCCGAGGATAATACTTTTGCTAAATAAACTTAATATGGTTGTGAATGAGCCGCGAAAATAGCATCGTATATGCCGTCGAGGACCTCGTTTACGGGGTGAACGGGAAAAGGATACTCTCCGGAGTGGATTTCAGCGTGAACGCGGGCGAGTTCGTATCCGTAATCGGGCCGAACGGCGCCGGTAAATCGACTCTGCTGCGGCTTCTGGTCCGCACTATAAAGCCGCGCTCGGGAAAGATTCTTCTTTTCGGACGCGAGTTGAGCGGATACCGGCAGAGAGACATTGCATTGAAAGTCGGCTACGTGCCGCAGAGTTCGCCGGATTACGTGCCATTCACAGCGCTTCAGTTCGTACTGATGGGCAGATATCCGGCGTCCAATCCGCTCGTGAGGCCGGGCGCGGAAGATGCGAAGGCGGCGATGGAGATACTCGACAAGGTGGGGCTTGCGGATTTCGCGCAAAGACGGGTAGATACGTTGAGCGGCGGAGAGCGGCAGAAAGTGTTCATAGCGGCGGCGCTCGCGCAGACCCCCGAGGCTCTGCTTCTCGATGAGCCGACGACATTTCTCGACCCGAAGCATCAGGCGGATATCCGCGAAATACTTTTGAGGCTGAACAGAGACAATGGGATGACGGTGATAGCCGTTTCGCACGACATCAACTTCGCGGTGATGAGCGGCGGAAGGGCCGTGGCGCTGCGCGAAGGACGAGTGTTCAACGACGGGGCTGTGGGCGATCTTATCGGCGGGGGGCGGCTCGAAGAACTTTTCTCGACCGACTTCGAATACGTTTCCCACGCCTCGGGTGAAAAACTCGTGCTTCCGAGGAAAAAGAATGGCTGTGGGTAAAAGCAAGGCGCGGGCGTTCGCGCTGCTGATAGCGTTTGCCGCCGCGGTCGTGGTTATCGTGCCGCTGCTCGGCAGCAGCTCGATTTCCACGAGGGAGATCGTCTCGGCGCTGAGCGGCGCGGCGGACACTCCCGGGGCCCGGATATTCCAGACTATAAGGCTGCCGCGGTTGCTGGTGGGGTTCATCGCGGGCGCATCCCTCGCCGTGTGCGGCATGGCGTTTCAGGCGCTGTTCAGGAACCCGCTCGCCGAGCCTTTCACACTGGGCGTATCGGGCGGCGCGGCGTTCGGCGCGGTGCTCGCCATAAAGATCGGGCTGGTTCTTCCGATATTCGGCCTGCCGGCTTCCCAGTTGTTCGCTTTCGCCGGCGCGTTCCTTTCGATAGTCCTCGTCTATGGAATTGCGCGCGCGAAAAAAGGTTTCACCGTCGGGACGATGCTCCTGACCGGCGTGGCCGTGAGTTTTTTCTTTTCCGCGTTCATCATGCTGATACAATACATAGCCGATTTTTCGAACTCATTTTCGATGGTCCGGTGGATGATGGGGAGTTTTTCGGTGATCGGCTTCCAGCCCGTGCTGCAAGCTGGAATTCCGGCGGCGGCCGGACTTGTGATAATAGCGTTGAACCGGACGGAGATGAACCTGCTGCTGGCCGGGGACGAGACCGCCGTCGGCCGCGGCGTGGACGTGGAGAAAGTAAGGCGGGCTCTGTTTTTCGCGGTGTCGCTCGCGGCGGGATCGGTTGTCTCGGTGTGCGGGCCCGTCGGCTTCGTGGGGCTGATAATCCCGCACATAATGCGGTTGATTTTCGGGGCGGATCATTTCGACCTGTTCCCGGCGTGCGTGATCGGCGGCGGCGCGTTTCTCGTGCTTTGCGACGCGGCGGCGAGGCTGATCATCAT
>JAKLIR010000279.1 GCA_022709505.1 bacterium
GTAAACCTCAGCCGGATTTTCCCCGACTCCGCGACCGTGCGCCCGTCCGTCTTTGAAATTTTCATATTGTCTCCGATCAGCGTCTTTAGCTATTCGGCTTTTTCAATCATCACCGCTTCGCCGTCGCGAACTTTGAGAAATACCTTGGCGTCTCCTGAAACGGACCCCAACGGATTCACCGCGCTCGCGGCGCGGATCTCGCTTCCCCTGCTCACAGGCGTCCGTCCGAAGAAGATACAGAACGCCTTCCCGGGCGGCCAATAGGCGAGTTCTCCCATGGAAACAACTTCCCGCGCGTCGGGTGCGGAACCGTCTGACACGGGGATCGAAAAGTATATCTCCTCGCCCCATCTGTTCGCCACGCCCGTTATGGGCAGCGCGTCCCATATCTTTGAAGCTGTTCCGGAGTCGTTCAGAACGGCCGCCGCGGCCGCGCTCCCGGCGGTGATCTTTATTTTTCTTTCAGACATGATGGGAACCTCCTGTGTTCGACCCGCCTCCACGCTCGGCGGCGACGTTTATAATCATAGCGGATTTTCAACAGGTTTTCTTCTCGCTCCGCCGCGGCGCACCGGGGGCGGGACAAAATCCAGCATTGGGTTTATGATATGTCTAACAAGCATTTTTCACCAATGTGGGTTGAAATCGGAAAAAGGGATGAGATACAAGGCGTATCGAGTGAGAACGAGGGAGCATACTGTTTCGTATGTGACCGAGTTCGAGTCGATGATGCAACGCCGTAGATCGCCCTTTTTACGATTTTCCGGATTTTTCTGGTGAAAAATCCGGGCTAATCCGGTTCATTTTACAACGCCCGCGATGCGGACAAGCGAGCGCGTGGAGAAAACAAGCTAATGGCTTTTTCGGCGTTCTCTCTTCTCATTTATCTTCTCGGTTCGATGGTGTTCTGCCTCATCGCGATGATCATGCTCCGCTCGGGCGCAGGATTCGCGGCCTTTTCGGGAGTGAGGAAGAAAGACCCCGTCGTTCCCGTCGCCGTGTTCCTTTTCATACTCGCCGTATCCACCTTGATCCGGTTCGGCGGCGCTTCGCATCTCGGACAATCTGGAAAAGACCTCCTCGACTATTCTTTAGCGGCATTAATAGCAGTGGTCGTCGTCTCAGCCTGCCTGATCCGGAAAGACACCATCGGATCCATCGGCCTCTCCCTTAGAGGCGCCGAGAATTTTGTTTTTTTTCTGATGCCCGCGGCCGCCTTAATGTTCTTCCCCGGCCATTTTCTAAATTGGAACCTTATCGCCGAAAGTTTCAGTTCTCCTGTCGCGGCTTATGCTTTTGCAGAGGAACTTCTAATAAGAGGCTACCTTCAGACGCGCCTCGAAAAATCATACGGCGGCAATACCGGCCTCTTCGCTGCGTCCGCGGCATACACCCTGCTTCAAGTTCCCATGGCGGTCGGCTCTTTGCGGCCCGCCGCCCTGCCCGCATATCTCTTCGGCTCGTTTATAATCTGGGGCTGCCTCGCGGGCATGATATATAAAAAATCAGGAAACATTTACGGTCTAACTCTTTTTAAAATATTCTGGGACATCGCGCTCCGTGCTTTCGGAGGCATTGCTCTTGGGTGAACTTTTGCAAAACCCGATGCAAACGTCAGGGATAAGCACGACGCGGCGGAAAAACTGATGATATGCGAATCATGCGGAGCGGAATCGCACGGTATTTCGGCGTCGATCGGCATCTGCCGCGACTGCATCGAGTCGAAATTCGATAAGCACAAGGATCGTCTCGCCGGAATTCACACCTCCGTTCGCCGGGATTTCGGGCTGCAGGAGAGCGCACCGAAAAAAAACGGCGGCTCATGCGGGAAATGCGTGCGGGAATGTGCGCCGGACATCTCCATGACAGGCTATTGCGGCGCGAGACGGCTCGGGGTTTCCGGAATGATTTCCGCATCCGGCCCCCGCAATGCGGCTTTCGCCACATGCTCATCGGCGGCGCTCGACAGCATCTCCTGCACCTCCGCGCGTTTCACATGCAACCGCGGAAAGCCTGCTTTCTTCCTCGGCAAAGGCGGATCTCAAAAGCCATCCGGGAACCGGATTTCCGTCAGCTACGCCTCATGCAATTTCAATTGCCTTTTCTGCCGTGAGTGGTCTTTCAGAGAACGCGCGGTGATAGAAAACCTCGTAACGCCTCAGGAAATCGCCGAGATGATAGACGACCGAACTTTCTGCCTTTCGTTCACAGGCGGCGATCCCGCCACACAGTCGGACCACGCCCTCGAGACCGCCCGGCTCGCCCTCGACAAAAAAAGCGACCTGAAGATCTGCTGGGAAACCAACGGATCCGAAAATTTCGAAGTCTTGAGGGAAATGATTTCCATTTCCGGAAAAACCGGCGGCGGCATCAAATTCGACATCAAGGCATTTTCGCCGAAAATCCACTTCGCACTGTGCGGCGTCTCGAACGGAAGGACAATCGCCAATTTCAGGGCTCTGGCGGAGGCGTCGAAAAAACCGGGCGCGCCGGCGGTCGTCGCAAGCACAACGCTCGTGCCGGGATACGTAACCCCCGGCGAAGTGTGGAGAATTGCCGAGCTTATCTCCTCACGGTCGCCGCGAATTCCCTACCTGCTCTTCCCGTTCTCGCCTCATTTCTACCTCAACGACCTTCCTCGTACTTCAGAGAAACATGCAACTGCGGCCCTCGAAGCTTCGATCGACGCCGGCGTCGAGAACGTACGAATCCACAATAAAGAAGACCTCGGCGATTTTGAGTACATGCCCTGAGCGATTCCCCCAATTTTAAATTTCGGGAACATCGGCAACCGCACACCTGTTTAAATCGATGTGTAAGTTGAACTTGATCCCGGCTGGGGATAAACTTTAAAAAGTGGAAGCCGAACCGGTTGACTATAAGAAAAGGATGTTCTAATCTAAAATAAAAGCACGCCAAAGAAGGGGGTGTTTGGAATGAAGAAGTGGACACTGCGCGCAGTAGCACACTGCAAAGAAGGTTGCCGTAGTCGGTCCCGGGCATGACGATAAACTGCCTTTCGACAACAATAATCTTGAAAACAGAAGCCCGTCCCGTCTGGGGCGGGCTTTTTGTTTATACTCCCGCCGGGCGCATAAACCCGAATCCGTCATTGAGCTTCGGGAGCAATGATTCAGAGCGGATGAAATGCAAGGCGAAAGGAGTATTTTTGAAGTGAGCGTACCGAGATGTACGTGAACGAAAAAATGCGACGACAACGAAGCAGTTCGCCGCTATGAACATCGCACCGGATTCGTCGCACTATTGACGAATCCGGGATAAAAGAAAAACCGGCCCCCCGTGATTCAGGGCGCCGGTTTGTTTTCGAACGTCTGATCCGTGCTATAGAAGCCGCGGCGTGAGTGGTTCTATTTCTTTGCTTTCTTCGCGGGTTTTTTCGCCGCGACCGGGGCGTTGATGATCGCCGCATGAGCCGCCGCGAGCCGCGCGATCGGCACTCTGAACGGTGAACAGCTCACATAGTCAAACCCGACTCTGTGGCAGAACTCGATCGTCTTCGGGTCTCCGCCGTGCTCGCCGCAGATCCCGACATGCAGGTCCTTTCGGACGCCTCTGCCGAGTTTTATCGCGCAGTCTATGAGCTTGCCGACTCCGGTCTGATCGATGGTCTGGAACGGGTCTTCTCCGAGAATTTTGGCGTCGAGGTAATACTTGATGAATTTGCCGGCGTCGTCGCGGCTGTAGCCGAACGTCATCTGTGTGAGATCGTTCGTTCCGAACGAGAAGAACTCCGCTTCCCCGGCTATCTGATCCGCCGTGACGGCGGCTCTCGGTATTTCTATCATCGTGCCGATGAGATATTTCACCTTCACGCCGCGTTTTTTGAGGACGGCCTTGCAGACGCCGTCCGCTATAGCGCGCGCGGTTCGCATCTCGTTGACGTGGCCGGTGAGCGGTATCATTATCTCCGGCCGCACGGGGAGCTTTTTCGCCGCCAGATCGCAGGC
Source organism: bacterium (assembly GCA_022709505.1). Lineage (GTDB taxonomy): Bacteria > UBP15 > UBA6099 > UBA6099 > UBA6099 > JAKLIR01. The sequence goes on from JAKLIR010000279.1 coordinate 3,969, forward strand.
TGCCTCCATGATGGCGGTCACTTGCATCACCGTCACATCGGGAAGCGTGAGGCCGAGCCTGATTCCGCGGAGGCCGAGCATGGGGTTGAACTCGTGCAATTCCTGAACGCGTTCGAGCAACGCCCTCTTCTCTTTGAGCTTCGGGGACTTCGGGTTGGTTATTTCGAGTCTGGCGATATCCACCATGAGCTCTTCGCGGGAAGGAAGGAACTCGTGGAGCGGCGGATCGAGCAGGCGGATCGTCACCGGTCTGCCGGCCATGGCCTTGAATATGCCCACGAAATCGCCCTTCTGCAGCGGCAGAAGTTTCGCGAGCGCTCCTTTGCGCGCGGCCTCGTCTTTCGCGAGGATCATTTCGCGCATGCTCTTTATCCTGTCTTCTCCGAAGAACATGTGTTCCGTCCGGCAAAGCCCGATCCCTTCCGCGCCGAAGGCCACCGCCCTCTGCGCGTCGAGCGGCCGGTCCGCGTTCGTGCGGATGCGCAGTTTGCGCACGCCGTCCGCCCACGTCATGAGCTGTTTGTAATACTTATTGTTATCCGGGTCCGCCGGAACGAGATTCAGTTTGCCCGCGTACACGCGCCCGCGCGTTCCGTTAAGCGTGATGAAATCGCCTTCCTTCAAAGTCGCGCCGCCGGCCTTGACCGTTTTCTTGTCGAGGTCTATTTCAAGCGCCGAGCAACCGACGATGCAGCATTTGCCCCAGCCTCTGGCGACGAGCGCCGCGTGGCTGGTCATCCCGCCCTTGGCCGTCAGGATCGCTTCCGCCGCGTGCATGCCGTGGACATCCTCCGGCGAAGTCTCGTTGCGGACGAGTATGACTTTCTCGCCTTTCGCCTTGGCTTGTTCCGCCCGGTCCGCGGTCAGGACTACCTTGCCGGTCGCTCCTCCGGGGCCGGCCGGAAGTCCGCGCGCGAATTCCTTCGCCGCCTTTTCTCCCGCCGGGTCGATCGCGGGCAGCAGCAGCTCGGTGATCTGTTCGGGGTTCACCCGCATGATGGCTT